>NZ_JADEWU010000010.1:0-108145 GCF_015207485.1 Planktothrix mougeotii LEGE 06226 | reverse complement strand
CGTATAACAGTGAACCAGCGACGGGTTCACGGATACCATCGATGTCCACTGGAGGAGCAGCGATGAAGGCGATGATGTAGCAGATGGTGGCGGTTAACAAGGTCGGAATCATCAGAACACCGAACCAGCCCACATAAATGCGGTTGTTGGTGGATGTGACCCAGTTACAGAACCGATCCCAGATTGAGGCGCTTTCGCGTTGCTGAATCGTGGTTGTCATGTTTGGTATGTATTGCTATGTATTTTTCGAGGTACGTCGGTAGTGTTTTCTCTACCTTGATTAGTAATATGACACAGATGATTGCGTTTTGTAAAGTGGTTTTAAGAAAATTTTTGTAAATTTATAGCATAAGAACAACTTATAGATGGGAAGAAGGGGTGTAGGGGCGAGGTTCTCTCGCCCAAAGCACTTAACCCGGAGGCCATTCCATATAACGACCCCCAAGAATATGCAGATGAAGATGATCAACGGTTTGTCCACCATCGACACCCGTATTAATGACAACGCGATAACCGTTCTCTAGTCCCGCTTCTTCAGCGACCTGTTTTACCTTCAGCAGCAAATGTCCCATCAGGGCATGGTCTTCAGATATCGCATCAGCAAGTTTAGGAATGGGTTTTTTAGGAATTACCAGAATATGAACCGGGGCTTGAGGGGCAATATCCCGAAAGGCGAGGCATAAATCATCCTCATAAACAATATCAGCCGGAATCTCCCGACGGATAATTTTGCTAAAAATCGTATCAGTCATATCTGTATCGGTGCAGTTGCTATTACTTGCAAGTCTACCGTTAATCGTAGAGCTTACGTCACTTATAGCAGAATATAGAAAAGGAACAAATTATCAAAATTAAACACCATGTTAGCCAGGGTTTGGAGTGCCTGTATTGTTGGGATTGATGCCGTTAAAGTCGGTGTTGAAGTTGATATATCGGGGGGACTGCCTAAAATTACGGTGTTGGGACTTCCCGATGCGGCGGTTCAGGAATCACGAGAACGGGTAAAAGCGACGTTGAAAAATGCCGGGTATGCTTTCCCGATGCGAAATATTGTGATTAATTTAACCCCTGCGGATTTACGCAAAGAAGGGCCGAGTTTTGATCTTCCCATTAGTATTGGAATTCTAGCAGCATCAGAACAAATTAAACCGGATTTATTAGGAGATTTTTTATTTTTAGGTGAGGTTAGTTTAGATGGTAGCTTAAGACCCGTTGCAGGTGTGCTTCCCATTGCGGCGGCGGCGGCAAACATGGGAATTATAGGGTTAGTAGTTCCTGAAGATAATGTTCAAGAAGCAGCAGTTGTTCAAGGATTATCAGTTTATGGATTTAAAAATTTATTAGATGTCGCTGATTTTTTGAATCATCCCCAACATTACCAACCTGTTAAATTAACTGCAACAGATTTATTAGCTCAAAAAATAACAATCGGGTTAGATTTAAGTGAAGTTAAAGGACAAGCTCACGCTCGAAGGGCGTTAGAAATTGCAGCAACGGGAGGACATAATTTAATTTTTGTCGGGCCACCCGGAAGCGGAAAAACGATGTTAGCTCGTCGTTTACCGGGGATTTTACCGCCTTTAAGTTTTGAAGAATCTTTAGAAGTGACTCGGATTTATTCGGTGGCTGGATTATTAAAAAATCGCGGAACTTTAGTGAGCGATCGCCCCTTTAGAAGTCCCCATCATTCCGCTTCTGGCCCTTCTTTAGTTGGGGGAGGAACCTATCCGAAACCAGGGGAGATTTCTTTAGCTCACCGGGGTGTCTTGTTTGCTGATGAGCTAACGGAATTTAAACGGGATGTTTTAGAGTTTTTAAGACAACCGTTAGAGGATGGATTTGTAACAGTTTCCCGAACTAAACAATCGGTTGTATTTCCAGCTAAATTTACGTTAGTGGCGAGTACAAATCCTTGCCCCTGTGGTTATTATGGGGATACAATTCAACCTTGTACCTGTTCTCCTCGTCAACGAGAACAATATTGGGCAAAATTATCAGGGCCATTGATGGATCGAATTGATTTGCAAGTGGCTGTTAATCGTTTGAAACCCGAAGAAATTCTACAACAATCTCAAGGAGAAAGTTCTTCTAAAATTCGAGAACGAGTGATAACAGCCCGTGAACGAACTTGTCAACGATTTCAAGATGAACCCCAATTAAAATCGAATGCAGAAATGCAAAGTCGTCATATTCAAAAATGGTGTCAATTAGATAGTATTGGACAAAGTTTATTAGAAAATGCTATCAGAAAATTAGGGTTATCTGCAAGGGCGAGCGATCGCATTTTAAAAGTAGCCCGAACGATTGCAGATTTAGCCGGAGAAGAGAATATTAAACCGCCCCATGTTGCTGAGGCGATTCAATATCGAACCATTGATCGAATGCAGTAAGATTCTGACTTTTAGAACTCAAGAAGTTAGATTAATTAAGGTAGAACCGGAAGGGAGGTGGTGAGGTTTTCTTTGGTTGCGATCGCATCTCGTAATTCAAGTTTTAAAATCCCAAATTGATTCCGAAGGAAATCCAGTTCTACTGTTAATTTATCGCGTTTTTCCGTTGCTTCATCTAAGGCTTGGGAAGCGGCTAAATAATCAGTATCTTCCTGCATTAACTCAAAGCGTTTGGCTTTTCGTTGAGCTTCGTTTTTTAACGTTGTATCATAGGCAATTTGACGGTCAACAGAAGCCAGGAAAAAGTTAACACTTTGAGTATGACGACGGATTTCTCGGTTCAGTTCTAAAAGTTCATATTGCCGTTTTGCAATGGCGTGGGGGTAATCTTTCAGGTACATAATGAGGAGTTAAAAGTAAGTGTTGATTTATTCTTCTATTTTCTCGTTTTCTTGACTTATTTGTTGGGAGGGTTATACTCTACTGGGGTAGGGGTTTCTGATCTTGACAATTTTAAATTTTGAGTTAGTTTATTAATTAATAGTTTAAAGATAAAATAGAGATTCAAGGTAAATCTTCAATCCAACAAATAGAGGAAGAAAAAACATCATTGCGGGTAGCATTTACAAAGCGTTCATCTGCTGTCACCATTGAACAATGATGGTTAACCGCTAACGTTAAGTATACACAATCATAAACCGCTTGATTTACTCTAGTTGCTATTTCTAAAGCACTGGATATTAAGGGTTCAGAAGAGCAAATTTGTAAATTCATTCTTTTTAATTCATCTAAACTGTCTTTAGCTTGTTCTAAGGTTAAGTCTCCTCTCCTTACCCGTTTCCAGAGAATATTACCTATTTCTGGAAAAAAGAAATCAGGAACTAATAAAACATTAGCATCATCATCTAATAAACGTAGAGCAATCTCTGTATGAACTTCAGGAATAACCCATTTAATCGCAACATTCGCATCAACAACAAATTTAGCCACGTTCTCTATCCTGCCGTAATAATTCAACACTATCACTCAAAACCTTTCCTCCATATTGATTTAACAATTTTTCAAACCTTTTTTTTGATTCACGATGGCTTCTCTTGGGTATGGGTTGATAAATGACCATTACCTCTAACTCTTCATTGCTAACAGGTAACTGAACTTGCAAAACTCCATCATCCCCAACATAAGTATTTACCTTTAAACTCTCCATAATTTTAATCCTCTATAATTAAGAAGGTAATCAAACAAGGCAATAATAATATTCGTATCCAGTAAAAATCTACCACTTTAACAACCATTTTTATTTGAAACTTAATTTTTATGGGATAACTGTTTACATTCCCAAGAAAATCCAGGCCCAACCGTCAAAACTTGGTCAGTTGGCATGAACAATTCCCAATAAGCCAGTCCAGAATCATCTTGCAAATCCGGCTCTAAAATAAGTTTATAGTCCCCCTCAAACAATAGAGTGAGACTAATATTATGAGCATAAATCAGAAAATAAATCAATTCTTTGTTTTCCAATTGCTGCAAAACTTTTTTAACAGCATCTATTTCTGAATCATCTATTTCTGCATCTATATTAACTGGCAACGAAGAGGTTAAGACTTGATCTCCTTGCTTTAAAATCCAAGGTGTTGCCCTTGTACCCAATTGCCAACACCCTTTGCGTAAATGTGCCAATTTAGGATGAGTATAAGCAGACATTTCACCGAAGTCTAGCCGTAATTCATCCCCATAACTAAATATAACCTGATGACAAATTTCTCCGATCATCGGTTTAGTAATCACTGAAATAATTTGTTCGATATCTGGCTTTTGATTAGCAATAGATATTTGAGTAGCCATTTTAAAGATCCTCTAAAAATTCTTTTGCTTTCTGGCGAAGTTCTTCATAAGTAAAATCTCCTCTACGGTTTAAAGTTCCACCATAACCATTTTTCTTTTCTTCTTCCAGGAATAACCCAAAAGCAATCCTTAATTCACCTCCCATCCTAAACTCTCTAGCGATCGCATCAACCTGCCTCAGACTGATAATTGATCCATCTTCAGTATAGAAGACTTCACGAATGATATAGTCACCATTAGGTTCTTGAAAAACACGATAATTATTAAGGCTCACTTTCCGGTAAATAACGTTGTAATTGGCTTAATTTTAAGTGAAGTAGCTGCCGACGATCATATAGCATTAAAATTACTGAGTGTTTTTCATTATAAAACGTTTCAATATAACGAATGAAATCATCTATTGTACAGGTTTTATCTGTTCCCCCGATCCACTGGTGAAAGTTATCATGAATTTCTCTGGTGATTGTAATAATATTATCAATTTCAGCAGCTAGATAGCTATAATTGGTTTGATCAAATAAGTGATGTCTAGCTAAGTCAATTTTATCTATTTTCTCCCTAAATTTACCTGTTATTTGGCATCTTTCCTTATCTCTCTTGTTGACATATCTCATGGCTGATTCAATCTCTTTCGGAGATGGAATTTCAGACGGAGTAAGAGCTAAAAGATCCCTAACAACAGGAGGAACAACGATTGGTACTCTTTGACAATAATCCTTTCTTTCTTTTTTATATAAACTTGCTGCTAGTTCTATACTCAGTTTTGCTAAACCACGAAAAGAAAAATAACGGACAGCACTTATATGCTCATAATGCTCTCCTTTTTTCATAGGATCATCTGATATTTGAATATTTTTAAAAGATTCTTCTAATTTACTTTCTTTGGTTTGAAAAATTTTAACAACATCTCGGTTACTTAACCAATGTAGATCTCTCATAACTGTTAAAGAAGAACTATTATGATATACAGTTTGGCGAATACTATTATCAATTCTGTTAATTCTATGCTTTTCAACTAATTCGATAACTGAAGTTAAAACTTCTTTAATATTCATTGTATCGTTAGATTTATTGTCTATATAACTTGCAATAGCTAACGCTCCTTCTTGAGAAAATATTCTTTCTTGTAATTTCCTATTTAAGTATCTAAAATGTATATATTCCTTAAATTCAATCGAACTATCCAAAGATAATTCTAAATCAGAAACTATTTCATCAAGCTGCTTCCTTTCTAATTTTAATGCTATAGCAATTTCTTGTTCTGTAATAGAAAATCTAAGATATTCTTGCATTCTTAAAAAACCTCAATAATACTTTGATACATAATATCAATTTGTTCAAAAATTTTTCGATCTCCTGTTGTGGGATTATCTGGGTGATAAATTTTGGCTAAATTGTAATATGCTTTCTTAATATCTTCTTTCGTTGCAATTTTAGGATTTAATCCGAAAACTCTCCAAGGTTTAAAGTAATCAAAAATGTTAATCCCATTAATACAACCATATCCTTCTTGATTTTTTTCATTAGGAAGAACACCCACAAACTTGCGATATAGCATTTTCCATGTCGAAGCTAAACGAAAATCAAGTGTATCCATGCCATCTGTAGACATTCTAAACAAACCTGATTTCTTTAACTCCTGTGTATTCTTAACTTTAAAGTAATGATAAACAGCTTGCTTGACGGCACTTATTGACAGTTCTTGAGTAGAACGCTTATTTTTTAAAATATAATTTTCTTGGATAACAAAGTTAGCAAATTGTTCTAAGACCTTTGGATCAACGTTTTGAGATTGCGAAAGTCTGGCAATTTCGTCCTTTACTCGTGGGTTTATAACTGCTGTAGCCATACTGTATACCACTACATAACTTTATTTGATTATAGCTATCATTTACGACATTTGTAAAGTGATCATCAGGTGGGCATTGCCCACCCAACAATTTAAACTTTAAACTTCTCGGTAATTCGACCCATGGCTTCTTCTACATTTTCCCGACTATTGAACGCAGAAATCCGAAAATAACCTTCACCTGCGGCACCAAAACCAGAACCTGGAGTTCCCACAACATTGCAGGTTTGTAATAGTTTATCGAAGAAATCCCAACTCGATAAACCTTGGGGTGTTTTCACCCAAACATAGGGGGCATTTTCTCCTCCGTAAACGCTTAATCCTGCCGCCGTTAATTGCTCCCGAATAATTTTGGCGTTTTCCATATAAAATTGAATTAACGCCTTAACTTGGGCTTTTCCTGCTTCAGAATAAACCGCCTCGGCTGCCCGTTGAATAATATAGGAAACACCGTTAAATTTAGTGGCTTGACGACGATTCCAAAGCTTCCATAATTCCACATCAGAACCATCTTTAGCTTTAGCGGTTAAGGTTTTTGGAACGACCGTAAACGCACAACGAGTTCCGGTAAATCCTGCGGTTTTGGAGAAAGAACGAAACTCAATAGCGCACTCTTTCGCCCCTGGAATTTCATAAATAGAATGGGGTAAACTGGGGTCAGAAATAAATGCTTCGTAGGCGGCATCATAGAGAATAATTGAACCGTTAGCTTTTGCGTATTCAACCCAGGCAGTTAAGTGTTCTTTTGATGCCGTTGCCCCTGTTGGGTTATTAGGAAAACAGAGATAAATTAAATCAACTTTTTGAGTAGGAATTGCGGCAGTAAAATTATTTTCAGCCGTAATGGGAATATAAACTAATCCCCCATATTCCCCTTTTTCGTTGGCATCTCCCGTATGTCCTGCCATCACATTTGTATCCACATAAACGGGATAAACGGGGTCAGTGACGGCGATAATATTATCGTCTCCAAAAATATCTAAAATATTGCCTGTATCGCATTTTGAACCATCAGAAATGAAGATTTCATCGGCGGAAATATCGCAACCTCTGGCTTGAAAATCGTTGGTAGCGATTTTTTCCCGTAACCAAGGATAACCTTGTTCGGGGCCATAACCTTTGAAAGTGTCACGGTTTCCCATGTCTTCCACCGCCTGAACCATTGCGCTACGACAGGCTGCGGGTAAGGGTTCGGTGACATCGCCAATGCCTAAACGGATGATTTTCGCGTCGGGGTTGGCTTCTGCAAACGCATTCACCCGGCGGGCAATTTCGGGGAATAAGTAACCGGCTTTCAGTTTGAGATAGTTGTCGTTCAGGGTTGCCATAGTTGATTACAAACGCCCATTCAGGACGTAATTTCAATGTTCAAAAGTAACCGAACTTTCTATCATATAGCAGGGAATAGGGAACAGGGAACACCTTAACTAGAGAAATCAGTTTAATGTTAAGCTGCGGGTTTATTTTTGAGAGTAATCGTTCGATTAATTCGGATAACTCCACCCCATTTTTGCAGTAAGTCTTTTGGAGATTTTCCTCCGGGTTCTTGAGTTAAGGTTAAGGGCAATAATGCAGTTAACATTAAAACACTAGAAAGCGCAAATAAGACTAATAAATTCTCTGGATTTTTACAAACAAACTGAGCTAAAATTCCTCCGGTGGTTGTGCCTAATGCGCTACTAATTCCCGTACTCGCTGAGGTGAAGGCGAAATAACTGGCTTGGTTACGCAGGGGAACTAAAGCCATTTGTAGATTTTGATTACATAAATCAAGAGCCGCCCAGGTTCCTCCCATGAATAAATAGAGGAAAGGCAATAACACCCAAATGGAAAAGGAATTATGATGAGCTTCTATCCATAAAAGCGGAATAGTCGATACAATCATTCCTATTAATAATAACAAAGGACGGTTGCCAATGCGATCGGCTAATCGTCCCCATCGGGGTAAAACTAACATATAAATTCCCGCTTGTAAACTGGCATACAGGGTTACTAAACTGACATCTAGTTTTAACCCTTGTAAAAGATATACGCTGAAAAAGGGTAAACTTAAGTTTACAGCAAACATCCATAAATCATAGTAAATTAGAAAAATAAAGAAATTAGAGTTTTGACGGATTAAAGTATTGATTTTTGAGAATAATTTAAATTGTAATAAAAAATCTGAACTGTTAGAAATCGGTTCAGATGTTAGGGGAAAAATGGTTGAAGATAGGGTTTCAATGGGATGCTGAAGTTGAGGATTAACATCTGTCATAAAATATTGACAAGCTAAACTCATTAATCCCATGATGACTCCGAATAAAACAATCACACCATAACCTCGAATAGGGCCAAGGGGATAGTAAGAAATCATTATTCCCATGATGGGAACGGATATCAAATTACTCAAGCTAGATACACTATTGCGTAAACCAAAATAGCGTCCTCTTAATTTTTTAGGGACTAAGATTGCCATCCAACTCATCCAAGCCGAGCCTCCTAATGCCCCTAATATACTGGTTATAGCAATAATAGCTAGGGTTAAATACAGTAAAGTTTGATGGCTGAAGGGATCGAAAGGAGAAATGATAAAAATGGCTAATCCTAAGATTAACCAAAGAATACGGGATGTACCATAAACTAATCGACAATATCGATAACGGCTGGTAGCTTTATCGGCTAAAAATGCACCTAAAGGTTGTGCTAAATTAACGATCATAGGAATAGCAGATAATAGCCCTATTTGCAAGGTATTGGCTTCTAAATCCAGCATAAATTTAGTTAGTAAAACGCCTCCTGTTGCATTCGTAAAGATGGCTGCAAATACTCCATCTACTGTAGAAGCCCGTAAACTTCGGCGAATGTCAGTTTTGGTTAATTTACCTAAAAGTTGTTCCACAGATTAAAAGAATAGGATGAGGATATAAATGGAAAAGATCAAGCTATAGTTTAGGAAAATGTCTAAACAATTCCATCTGTATAGAGAGAGAACTCAATAGCTTTTAAACATGACAAACCTCAGTCTTTAGATAGCTATTAGACTGGAAAATTTTTATGTCCAAGGTGAAATTCAAGATTAAAATCTTTGATTTAAAGTAAATAAATATCGTGATATAAAGCCTCTGTTAAACCGTAATTTTGCACAAAAAAAGGGATTTTTAGAAACGTAATTCGTTGAATCAAGAGCATAAATTATCAGTTAATTTAAGCGATCGCATTGTTTAAACACACAACAGTTTGCTTAAAAATTGTTGTGTTTGTCTTCTCAACTCATCGGATATTCCTACAAGCAAAGACGTTGGTTTTTTCTTGATCTTATTGTAAGTCTGAGCTAAAAAAATCGCAACTAAAATTCTATAAATTAACCGATTAAACTCATCTGTTTTAACTAAACATTGGGAGATAAACAAACTCAAGATTTAAGTGAATAATAGAGATTAAAGCCGGAAAAACAAGCTAATCCGTATCTAAATTGCAACCAAACAAATCATAATCAAAGATTTCGCAGATTCAGCTAAGGGTTAATCTTTAGTTTTCTAAATATTCTCTCAACACAGAAAATAATTTAAACATAGTTTTATCTTCTTTGATTTTAGTAACTAAATACCGTTGCTGTAAAGATTGTAATCCATTAATTAAATCCGTTGATGATAACTCTACACTTTCTCTCAATGTTTCTCTGGATAAGGGTTGCTCAAATTGACTGAATTTTAAAACGATTTGTTGTTCAACGGGTGAAAGTCTATTATATAATTGGTTAAAGTGCGATCGCATCTCTTGAGTAATCACTAATTCATTCTCAGCCAGAAACTCAGCCACATCACCATCAAATATATTTTTAATTAAAATAGCAATACTTTTTAAATAATTGGGATTACCTTCATATAAATTAATTAACGTTAACCAAGACTCCCCATTTCCTAATCCTTTATGATTCAAAATTTGACTATCATATAAACCCGATAATTCTAAACACTTAACTGGATATAATTCCTCATCTAAAATTTCCATTTCTCCACATTGTTCTTGACTAATTAAAATTAAACTACTCTGATGTTCAGTTTCTGTGATCAAGGTGAAAAAGTTTTGATAACTTTGGTATTCCGGTTGATATTGTCCCGCGAATTGACCCGGAGTAAAGATATTCTGCACATCATCAAGGATAATTAAACATTTTTTATGGGTGAGCAAATCTAATAATTGTTTGAATTGATCGTCTATAATTTGTTTATCTTCGGGTTTAATAATATTCAATAAATCCTTAACCAGCAACTCTAAGGGTTTAGGATATTTTAAACTGTTCCATATAATTACTTCAAATTCCTCTAAGTTCAAATCAATAAATCTTTTGACAAAGGCGGTTTTACCTATTCCCGATAATCCTAATATTGAGATTAAACGACTATTTTGTTTAAAGATCCAATTAGACAGGGTTTTAAGTTCAGTTTCTCGGTTATAAAAGTTAATGATTTGAGGAGCTAAACTTAAATAATATTCGTTTTTTTTAGAATTATCAATATTATTATTTTGTTGATTTTGTGGTTGATTTGATGATGGATGATTGGGAAAAAAATTGATATTATTGTTTAAAGAATTAAAAAATTTTGAATTTGTAATTCTTTCTATAGTCCAACAAAAATTGGATTTATTAATATTTTCTCCTAACTGTTCAGATAAAATTTTAAATAACTTCCTACATTCATCACCAATATAACCCTCATCATAATCATAAAGCTCTGCAATTTGCTTATAAGTTTTACCTTTAAATACCTGTTCAACAATCTTTTTTTGTAGATCATCTAAATGCTTCTCTGTCTCAGAAAATACTAAGCCATCTACAAATTGTAAAATTTCTGTAACAGTCATAAAAGTTAGATGCGGTAACACTTTTAGTCATTATAACTCAATTTTATTCCAGATTATCAGGTTTTTTCAGGTATTGTCTTAATATTTATTAATAAAACATCAGGTAATATCAGATATTTTCTGCTATGACAACAAATCAATTTAGTATAAAAATGATTAATGCGGTTTTACTCAAGCAAAGTAATTTGCTAAAAATAATGGTTAATCAACTTTATTATGGCGATAATTTAGAAGTTTTAA
Organism: Planktothrix mougeotii LEGE 06226; assembly: GCF_015207485.1. Lineage (NCBI taxonomy): Bacteria > Bacillati > Cyanobacteriota > Cyanophyceae > Oscillatoriales > Microcoleaceae > Planktothrix > Planktothrix mougeotii. The sequence goes on along the minus strand of NZ_JADEWU010000010.1, from coordinate 96,973 downwards.
GACGTTATATTAAAGATGAATCAGTTGACCTATGTTATATCGATCCTCCTTTTAATTCTAAACGCAATTACAATCAAATTTATAATAATATTGGTGCAGAGGATAAAGCCCAAGCTCAAGCATTTATTGATACCTGGGAATGGGATGATTATGCTATTCATGGAATAGAGGAAATTACTACTAATTATCATGGTAAATTTACTCAACAATGTATTGCTTTAATTACAGGTTTAAGGAATGTTTTAGGAACAGGAAGTTTACTTGCTTACTTAGTAAGTATGACTTTAAGGATAACAGAAATACATCGAGTTTTAAAATTTACAGGGAGTTTTTATTTACATTGTGATCCAACTGCTAGTCATTATTTAAAATTAGTATTAGATGCTGTTTTTTGTTCCCAAGGAGGAGATTTTAGAAATGAAATAGTTTGGTGTTATACAGCACCAACAAATACAAGAGACAATTTCCCTAAAAAACACGATGTAATTTTTAGATATACAAAATCAAACTCTTGGAAATTTAATTTTGAAGAAATTTCCATACCCTACTCAGATGAAACAGTAGCAAGAACTAAAAGAGGTGCAGGAAATCAAGGACTATATAAATCTAAAAATCCAGAACATAAACATATCAACCGTTTAAAACCTAATGGAAAAATACCGGAGGATTGGTGGACAATTCCACGACTACAAGGAAATTCGGTAGAACGTTTAGGATATCCAACACAAAAACCCGAAGCATTATTAGAAAGAATAATTAAAGCCAGTTCTCAGGAAAATGATACAATATTAGATGCTTATTGTGGATGTGGTACAACGGTTGCAGTTTCGCAAAAATTAAACCGAAAATGGATAGGAATTGATATTACTTATCAAAGTATTAGCTTAATCTTAAAAAGATTAGAAGATAGTTTTGGTAAAGGAGTTTTAGATACGATTAAACTGCATGGTATTCCTAAAGATATAGAAAGTGCAACAGCATTAGCCAATAAAGCAGATGATCGCACTCGTAAAGAATTTGAAAAATGGGCAATCTTAACTTATACGAATAATAGGGCAATAATTAACACAAAAAAAGGTGCTGATCAAGGTGTAGATGGAATTGCTTACTTTCAAGGTGATCAAAATGACCCAGAAAAGATAATTTTTCAAGTCAAATCAGGAAAAGTAAAATCAGGTGATATTCGAGATTTAATAGGAACAATGACCCTATTAAATGCTAGTATAGCCATATTTATAACTTTAGACAATCCCAGTAAAGAGATGATAAAAACGGCAAAGTCTGCTGGTTTTTATCAAAGTAAATATATGAGCAATAGTTGTGATAAAGTTCAAATTGTCACAGTTAAAGATATTATCGAAACTCAAAAAAGATTAAATATTCGTTTAAGTTTAGAAGTAGTTAAAAGTGCTGAAAAACAAAAAGAAGTGAAAGGTGATCAGATGGAGTTAGACTTAGATATTTGATCAATCTCATCCTGATCAAATTTAATCTTGTTTGGGATGTGTGGGAGTTGAGAATGCGTTAGCGCAGCTTACCGTAGGTATCGCTTTTTAGAGTGTAAGGGAGTTAGGAGTGCGTTAGCGCAGCTTACTGTAGGTATCGCTTTTGCTATTTTGTGCTAACATTAAATTTAATGCAAATTTAGTGCAAAGTCCCCAACCATGATTAATCTAAATCGAGATATTAAATCTCTCTCAACCTTTAAACGGAATACAAATGAAATGATTACCCAAATGAAAGAAACAGGTAATCCTATCGTTTTAACTGTTAATGGAAAAGCTGAATTAGTAGTACAAGATGCTGTATCTTATCAAAAATTACTAGATTTTATAGAGAAATTAGAAACTATTATTGGAATTAAAAAAGGATTAGAAGATATAGCGACAGGTGATACACAGCCTCTAAATCAATACATCGAAGAAATGCAGCATAAACATGGAATTTCAAGTTAAATTAACCCAGAATGCTAAACTAGAAATAGAATCTGCTTATCTTTGGTTAAAAAATCTTAACCCTAATTATGCTGATCAATGGTTTAGAGATTTAATGGATACTATTGCTACTTTGCAAGATAAGCCAAAACGTTTTGCTTTAGCTAGGGAAAATGATGATTTTCCTGAAGAAATTAGACAAATTATTTATGGGAAATCAAGGAATAAATACCGGATTATTTTCACCATTCGAGAGGATATCGTTTATATTCTTTATCTTCGTCATAGCGCACAATCTTCAATTACTTTTAATCCCCTTGATTTGGAGTAAAGTTGTTAATGCGATCGCTTTTTATTGTAGAATTGTTGAGGGTGCGATCGCTTCTTGGGGTGTAAGGGAGTTAGGAGTGCGATCGCTCATTTTAAATCTCTGAATGGATTGATAATTTGTAAAGTATCTTCGATAATTAAACTATCTTGCATATCTTCTGAATATAGAACAGTTATATCGCCTAAAATTGCACTAGCAATGATTATACTATCCCAAAATGAAAGTGAATAGTAATCCCGCAATTTTACAGCATACTGAATTGTTGAAAAAGAAACAGGTAAAATTTCACATCCCGCTCCAAAATCTTCAATTAGACTTTGAATCTGTGAATGATCAAATTTGGCTTTGCGAATTAAATTTGAGCAGACTTCATTGACAACCTGCGTGCTAATAACCAGGTTTTCTTGACTGGTAATACTTGTAGCTATTTGTTGTTTTGCTCTAGCATCTGAATCATTAGGATTAACGATAAAACGATAGAGCCAAATATTAGAATCCACAAAAAAACGTTGAGGTTTACCAGCGTTCATTCGCTTCCTCTCGTGTCAAGGGATGAAAGTTAGGAATCACAATAGGATTTGCTGTTAATTGAGCAATAATCCCCGTTTTAGGAAAGCCTTTCGTTTTTTTAATAGATTCCAATTTTATAATCAGTTTTACGGTTTGACCTTCTGTTAATTGAAAATCAGCTAAGGGGCGAAAAACCCCATTTTCAAAAATTGCATCAAAACTTTGTTGTTGCATAATGAATTAGGTTATTATTTAACTGCTTGCTATTATAACCTAATTTGCGATCACCTTTGCCCAGGCGAAGTTTATCGCTATCTCACACATCCACAAAAACTTAAACTGATCACTCTACCCAATTCTCTAAACTTAAACCCTCAACTCTCAATAAATCACTATCATTAGAAACCAGAATTAAACCTTTAACAATAGCAGTCGCCGCAATTAAAATATCTTCAGTTTGTATCGGTAATCCTCTTAACCTTAAATTAGCATGAATTTCGGCTGCTTTCTCTAAAATTGCTAAATCATCTAATAAAATAATTTGATAATCTTGGTAAAATTCTTCAAATCTTTCTCTTTGTTTCGGTGAGTCAACCGCTAAAAATCCTCGCCTAATCTCAAAATAAGTAATACAGCTAATAAAAATATTTTCTTCTTGAGCTTTAGCTACTTGAATCTTTTGAAGAATTTGAGAATTTTGCCTAATAGCACCAGAAACAATATTAGTATCTAGTAAATAACTGATCATCTAATTTCCTATTTACGTTTAATTGCTTCGTCAAAAATTGCCATTTGTTCAGGAGTAAAATCTTCGCCAATCTTTGCCAAAACTTTTAGTGACATGATCCCACTACAACGGTTTTTTAAGCTTTGATCTGACATCGTATTAATTTCTTCTAAAGATAAGTTTTCTTCAAATATTTTAACTAAATTTTGAACGATTTCTGAATAATTAAGATCCTCTTTAAATAAAGGACGCTCTTCCATTAAACTTGAAACCACTTTCTCAATTCTTTTCATCATGGATTCTTTCATCATATCCGTTGATAACATATTGATAGCCTCCGTTAAAATGTAATTGATAACCCTTTTAATTCTAGCAAATTATTAACAGTCAACGGTCAACGGTCAACGGTCAACTGTCAACCCCTCACTAATGTTTCCGACTGGGAAAGACTCGTAAAGCATTTTCAGGTACAGAGACTTTAACGCGCATTCCCACAGGTAAAGCTGTTGTTGCGCTAGTTCTAGCAATAAGTTCCCGTCCTGATGGAACCTGTAAACTATAATGATTTTCTCGTCCAAGAAATTGGCGATCGCGAATGACAACAGGCGCGTTATCATCAGGTTTAAGAATAAAATCTTCTTGTCGTACCATTAATTCTACCCGGTCTAATTGCTCCCAATCAGGAGTAACAGCATTCACCAAATAGGGGTTAATCGCAAAACAACCCACTTCCGTTTCCCAAAAATCTCCTCGACGTTTAGCAGGAATAAAATTAGCTTGGGTGACAAATTCTGCAACAAACCGAGAAGCAGGTTGCTGATAAATAGTTTCCGGTGTACCAAACTGTTCTAAGCGTCCTTCTCGCATCACCGCTACCCAATCAGAAATCGATAAGGCTTCTTCTTGATCATGGGTCACAAAAATTGCGGTAGTTCCTGCTATTTTTAAAATATCCCGTAATTCCTGTCGCAATCTTAAGCGAACTTGAACATCTAAATTACTTAAGGGTTCATCTAATAAAACTAAAGCCGGATGGGGCGCTAAAGCACGAGCTAAAGCAACTCGTTGTTGTTGTCCTCCCGATATTTCATGGGGATAGCGTTTTTCATAACCCGATAACCCAACTAATTCTAAAACTTCAGCGACCCGTCTTTGAATCCCTAAACTGGATTTTTTCTTACTATTTTTTAAACCAAAAGCAATATTTTTTTCAACGGTTAAATGGGGAAATAAGGCATAATCTTGAAACACCATCCCGACGTCTCGCTGTTCTGGCGGTATCCAACAATCTAACCCAGCCACTTCTCGACCTGCTAAAGCAATGGTTCCCGTATCTGGCTGTTCAAATCCAGCAATCATTCTTAATAATGTTGTTTTCCCACATCCAGAAGGGCCTAACAGTCCTAAAATATCCCCTTCATGTAATTTCAGGTTAACGGCTTGAACGGCTGGTGTCTGGCTTCGGGGAAACTGTTTACCGACATCCTCTAAATGCAGAATCACAGATTGAATCATCTTTACACAAATCAATGGAGCTTACAGTTCAACACCATTGTTGAAACTTATATTCAGAAACATAATTCTAATTATACCCCCTTTTTAAGATATATTCTCACTAAGACTTGATTAAATTTTTGGGAGTGCTTCCAGGTGTTCTTATCCCCATTGGAGTCTTTGATAAAAGCCTTTCGGAGCTTGAGTCTGGACGTTTGGACTGTGTTTGTCATGGCGATCGCAATTTTAATCGCCACTCCGGTATTATTTGTATTAAGCAGTATTTTCACCAATTCTGCTGCGGTCTGGAACCATTTAGCTGCAACGGTTCTACCTGGTTATATCCTCAATTCCTTATTGCTAATTATTGGCGTTGGCATCGGGGTGTTATTGCTAGGAGTCAGTAGTGCTTGGTTAGTAACCATGTGTCGATTTCCGGCGAGTCGCTTGTTTGAATGGGGGTTGTTACTTCCCTTAGCCGCGCCAGCTTATATTCTCGCCTATGTGTACACCGAATGGTTAGATTTTTATGGCCCGGTACAAACCCTGCTGCGGGATACCTTTGGATGGAATAGTATTGATGAGTATTGGTTTCCTAATATTCGTTCAGTTTGGGGAGCAATTTTTTTATTATCTTTAACGTTATATCCCTACGTTTATTTATTAACCAGAGTTGCTTTTTTAGAACAATCAACCTGCACCTTAGAAGCAAGTCGTTCCCTCGGTTGTAGTCCTTGGAAAAGTTTCTATTCGATTGCGTTACCTCTCGCTCGTCCGTCCATTATGGCGGGGTTGGCGTTAGCTTTAATGGAAACTTTGAATGATTTTGGAACCGTTCAATATTTTGGGGTAGATACCTTTACAACAGGGATTTATCGAACTTGGTTTGGGATGGGAGAACGCATTGCAGCCTCTCAATTAGCAGCCGTTTTAATGTTATTTATTTTAGGATTAATTTTAGTTGAAACTTGGTCACGGCGACAAGCCCAATATTATCAAACCGGAAATCGATTTCAAGCCTTAAACCAATTTAAACTTAAAGGATTTCGAGGAATTTTAGCAAGTTTTATCTGTTTATTTCCCATTATTTTAGGGTTTTTAATTCCCAGTGGAATTTTATTACAAATGACCCTGGAAAATTTAAACACCCTCTTCAATTTAGAATTTTTGAATTATGGCTTACATAGTTTAACTTTAGCAACGATTAGCGGTCTTTTAGCCGTTCTAATTGCTTTAATAATGGCTTATGGTGTCCGGTTAAATTCTAATTCTTTAATGCGATTATCCACCCGAATTGCAGCGATGGGTTATGCGGTTCCCGGTTCAGTCATTGCGGTTGGTATTTTAATTCCGATTGGTCGATTAGATAATGCTATTGATGCGTTTATGAAGTCTACCTTTGGGATTGCAACTGGATTGTTATTTAGTGGAACTATTATGGCTTTAATTTATGCCTATTTAGTTCGATTTTTAGCGGTTTCTTTAGGAGCAGTAGAATCAAGTTTAAGTAAAATTAAACCGAATTTAGATGAAGCCGCCCGGAGTTTAGGATATGGCGCAACTCGAACATTAATTAAAGTCCATACCCCGATGATGTGGAGTGGATTATTAACGGCTGGAATGTTAACCTTTGTAGATGTAATGAAAGAATTATCCGCTACATTAGTGATTCGTCCGTTTAATTTTGATACCCTCGCCATTCGAGTCTATAATTTAGCCTCAGATGAACGATTATCGGAAGCCGCAGCACCCGCATTAGCCATTGTCGCTGTCGGGATTATTCCCGTTATTTTCCTCAGTTTAAAAATAGCTCAATCCCATCGTTCCTAACCCGTAGGGTGCGTAAGCACAGCGCACGCACCAAAAACAAAAAATCCTACTATTTTTTTTCTCTTCCTGATTAACAGACACCAATAAAAATGGAAAATTCTACTATTTTTTCTATTTTTTATTGTCTTTTTAGTGGTTTTTATAAAAAATAGATGGTGCGTGCGCTTCGCTTACGCACCCTACGGGTGGTTGATGAATTTGATGACACGTTTAACGAATTCTGCTGTTGATTCGTAGGGTAAAACATTACGCCCTGGAATGATAGCAGATTGGCAATTTTTCCAACCTGTTTCATAAAGTTGACACCGTTGTTCTGGGGTTTCCGAGAATCCACTGCGGCTAATACTGGATGCGGTTGTTCCAAAAATGGCTAAGGTGGGAATCGAAATTTCTGCCATTATATCCGTATAATTTTTTCTCCAAAATCCGGCTAAAAAGGAATAAACTGCATAACGACTATTATCATTTTTTGCTCCTTGTTCTAACAAGTCTAACCAATTTTGATCAACATCTTCTGCTTTTGCAAAGAGTTGACGAATGGAGAAAGATTCGATAAACTGACGACGACGAGCATACAACCAAAATAAATTACCAATGGGAGAATCAAAAAATAGGTTCCAGGTGAGTTTTTGTTGTTGTTCTGAACGAGGTTCGGTCATCACTCGCCATGCGGGGGGGCCAGATAAAATTAATCCTTTGATTAAGTTAGAATTAGAATTCTTTTGAAGTTGAATCAGGGCGATCGCAACGGGTAATAATGCACCTTGTACTAAAATAATAACAGGTTTTTGAATAATATTATGTAAAAAATAATTAACTTGTTCTGCCCAATCTTCAGGATAATAGGCTAACTTTGGCATTTGAGAATGACCACAACCGATTAAATCTGGGTTATAAATATCATGATTTAACCCTTGTTTTCGCCCTTCCTGGCAAAATCGATGCCAAAATTTTCCAGACAATCCTACACCTATCGGATGAATTAATAATAAAGCCAATTCATTATTATTAATTGAGTTAATAGCAGGATAATATTCATAGGAACATTGATATCCTTGCCAACTATAGGATTTTTGTTCGGGAACTAATTTAGGATTATAAACCATAATGCAAGATGAATTTATGTTAATAAAAACGCAGATTTAAACAAATTAAAAGGATTTCACCGATTAGCATAATTTACACAAAAACCAGGTTTTAGGTTAATAGAAATCAGTGAAATCCGAAGGCTTTATTCTGGAATTATTTCAGATTCAACAGTTGATTCAGGTTGAGAAACTTCTGTTTCAGAATCAACTGGAAGGGTTGAATCTTGAATTAGGTTAGGGGTTTCTCCGGGTTGTAGTTCGGTAACAGGTTCTGGAATGGGAACTTGATCAACAATTTCGGGTAAAGTTGTTGGCGGAGTCGGAGGGTTAGATTTTACTGAAATGGGATTTAAGAAAGGAAGACGAAAACGACTTAAAAATTTACTGAATTTGTTAGGTTGAGGTTCAGGAGAAACTAAGGGTTGAGAAGGAATATCCGCTTGAGTCTTAACAGGTTCCGGTGTGATTTCTTCGGTCTGGGTTGGGGATACCATAGGTTCTATAGGAAGTTGTTCAGGTTCTATGATTTCCGATGGAATCTGTTCAACTTCGGGAATAGAATTTTCTATTTGAGAAGGTGTTTCTTCTATAGCAGGAGAAGTTTCTTCTATTTCGGGAATAGAATTTTCTATTTGAGAAGGTGTTTCTTCTATAGCAGGAGAAGTTTCTTCTATTTCGGGAATAGAATTTTCTATTTGAGAAGGTGTTTCTTCTATAGCAGGAGAAATCTCTTCTATTTCTGGAGTAGAATCTTGAGATTTAGAAATAGGTTCTTCAACAGGCGGAGCAATTTCTTCGGGTTCAGAAATAGGTTCTACAGAGGGAATTTCTTCCGGTTCAGAGGGTTCAATCACATCTTCTTGGTTTGCATTGGGATTCACCATTCCCTTAACGTCTACCCAGGATAATTTTCCTTGAATGAGTTGGGAAAGGGTATTATTTACTTGGGGATTATAAGTAATAACACGGGCTGTTTTATTAAAAACGTTGTCAACAGGATTGCCATTTTCATCCAGATATTCAATTTGTACCCAGTTTTTACCCGGTTTAAATCCTTTTAAATATAAGGGTTTCCATTGGTTAGTGGTGAAGCTTTCACCGTTAACGGTAATCCGAATTTTCCAATCTACAATTTCATCTGTGGGGTCTTCTTGGGCGACCAGATGCAGAGGGGCATTGCTAAGATAAAAGTCGAGTAAAATTGGTTCTGCACCATATTCTCCTTGCGGGCGATTATAGGTGAGTAAGGGAAGATCCGGGTTAGGATAATCGGGATCGGTTTTTGTAAAGATATGAAAGGTGGTTTGGGAAAAAGACCCTTCATTTTTATAACTTTCGTTCCAAGGATAGGTGGCAAAGACCCGCAGGGTATGGGTTCCGGGGTCTAAGTTAGAGAAAGTGATGGGGGTAGAAATATCGTAAATATCGAGATTGGGTTGGTTATCGAGGATCACCTGTAAATGGGGCCCTAAACCGGATTTCGGGTCTTTGAAGAGGGGTAAACCTTGAACCTGAAGTTGCAGATTAATCGTATCGTCTTCGATAATCGCATCGGGTTTGGGGTTGAGAATACTGACTTGAGGCTGGTAACTATCGAGAACTTGATGAAGTTTTTGGATCAGTTTGGGTGGAGAAACATCGCCAATGGGTTCGGTGGATTGGGTCACGCTCAGGGGTGGAGAACTCTGGGGCGCAACCGCAGAATTACCACATCCAACCATTGTTCCTATTATTAATACCGCTAATAAGGTCGTGAGTGGGGTTTTGATTGTTATCCACCCCTGAAGCAGAAGCTTTAACAGGTTAATCCTGTGAAGAAACCCTAATCCAGTTTTGTCCATAACTCTTCCATTGAGAATGATCGGCCAATGGCAGTCAACCTTGATCCGTCAGTTCTGGGGGTTCATGGCGATTTGCAGTTCCTTGAGGAATTCTGGAAGATGATGTTTCTAATTTGTGAAACATCAGCAACATTTTGTAACTTTGATCACTGAAGGAATCACAGGTTGCTGTTCACTATCCTCTGCTACCGTACCCTAAAATTTGACCGTCGGAGAAATTTTAAGTTTTGTAACATTTATCGAGAATAGTTTGACTTTTTTAAACCCTTGTGAACGCTAAATTGATGATCGTCAGAGAATCTGAGTGAATTTTAATTATTGTTACCAAGTCATTCCCCCCAGATTGAGAAAGATGATATATCATTTAAAGACAACAGCGACTGCACAGGGAAGTCCTTGCTATGTAAGGCTTTGAGTTGGGCGTTGCTGTTGAAATAAAAATAAAAAAGCCTTATGGCAACTACAAGGGTGTCTTGTTGCCCCCGAACAAAGGTTAGTCTTAGGTTCAGGCATAAACCTGAATAAATCGTCTCATAGAAATTTATCTATGAAACAATTGTACGAAACGCTAACTTTTGTGAAGGATTTTGAAAAAGGGGTATAACTTCTGTCAAAATCTGCAACGTTACTTATTTTTTGTCACAGGTCGAGGAGAGTCTAAATGACAATCAGTCCTCCAGAGCGTGAGGCAAAAGTAAAAGTTACGGTTAGCAACGATCCGGTTCCTACCTCTTTTGAAAGATGGTCTAAACCTGGACATTTCCGCCGTGACTTAGCCAAAGGGCCAAGTACAACCACTTGGATTTGGAACCTCCACGCCGACGCTCACGACTTCGATAGTCATACCAGCGATTTAGAAGATATTTCGCGTAAAATCTTTAGCGCCCATTTCGGCCATTTAGCCGTGATCTTTATCTGGTTAAGTGGCGCCTACTTCCACGGCGCTAAGTTTTCAAACTACGAAGCTTGGCTGGCTAACCCTACGGGGATTAAGCCCAGCGCTCAAGTTGTATGGCCAATTTTCGGCCAAGAAATTTTAAACGGTGATGTGGGCGGTGGCTTCCACGGAATTCAGATTACCTCTGGATTATTCCAAATGTGGCGGTCTTCCGGTTTCACAAACTCCTACCAGTTGTACTGCACCGCCATTGGTGCACTGGTAATGGCCGGTTTAATGCTGTTTGCTGGTTGGTTCCACTACCACAAACGCGCTCCCAAACTGGAATGGTTCCAGAATGCGGAGTCGATGATGAACCACCACCTGGCTGGATTATTAGGTCTGGGTTCCTTGGGATGGGCAGGTCACCAAATTCATGTGTCCTTACCTGTGAACAAGTTGCTGGATGCGGGAGTAGCGGCAAAGGATATTCCTTTACCCCATGAATTCATCCTCAACCCCAACCTGATGGCAGAACTGTATCCCAGCTTTAAAGAAGGGTTAACCCCATTCTTTACCTTGAATTGGGGAGTCTATTCTGACTTCTTAACCTTCAAAGGGGGATTAAACCCACAAACAGGCGGTCTGTGGTTAACCGACACAGTACACCATCACCTGGCGATCGCAGTCCTGTTCATCATTGCTGGCCATATGTACCGGACAAACTGGGGCATTGGTCACAGCATGAAGGAAATGTTAGAAGCCCATAAAGGCCCCTTCACTGGAGAAGGCCATAAAGGACTCTACGAAATCCTGACCACCTCTTGGCACGCTCAGTTAGCGATTAACCTCGCATTGATGGGTTCTTTGAGCATCATTGTGGCTCACCACATGTACTCAATGCCTCCCTATCCTTACATTGCGACGGATTACCCCACGCAGTTGTCTCTGTTCACCCATCATGTGTGGATCGGCGGCTTCCTGATTGTGGGTGCGGGCGCTCACGCTGCCATCTTTATGGTGCGCGATTACGTTCCGGCTAACAATGTCAACAACTTGCTCGACCGTGTGCTTCGTCACCGCGATGCAATTATCTCCCACCTGAACTGGGTCTGTATCTTCTTGGGCTTCCACAGCTTCGGCTTGTACGTCCATAACGACACAATGCGTGCATTTGGTCGTCCCCAAGATATGTTCTCTGATACAGGCATTCAACTCCAACCTGTGTTTGCCCAATGGATTCAACACATTCACGCTTTAGCACCCGGTAGCACTGCACCCCATGCTTTAGCGAGTGTCAGTCCAGTGTTCGGCGGCGGTGTTGTTGCCGTCGGTGGCAAAGTGGCAATGATGCCCATCGTGTTAGGTACGGCGGACTTCATGGTTCACCATATCCATGCCTTCACGATTCACGTTACGGTTTTAATTCTGCTTAAAGGCGTTTTATTCGCCCGTAGCTCTCGCCTGATTCCTGATAAGAGTGAATTAGGTTTCCGCTTCCCCTGCGACGGCCCGGGTCGGGGTGGTACTTGCCAAGTTTCTGGCTGGGATCACGTTTTCCTCGGTCTGTTCTGGATGTACAACTCTCTCTCCATCGTGATTTTCCACTTTAGCTGGAAGATGCAATCCGATGTGTGGGGAACAGTTGGTGCGGACGGCACTATTTCTCACATCACCAACGGCAACTTTGCCCAAAGCGCCATTACGATTAATGGATGGCTGCGTGATTTCCTGTGGGCGCAAGCTGCTCAGGTAATCACTTCCTACGGGTCAGCCCTTTCTGCCTACGGTCTGTTGTTCTTGGGTGCCCACTTCGTCTGGGCGTTCAGCTTAATGTTCCTGTTCAGTGGCCGTGGCTACTGGCAAGAATTGATTGAGTCTATTGTTTGGGCCCATAATAAGCTGAAAGTAGCCCCTGCAATTCAACCTCGCGCTCTGAGTATTACTCAAGGTCGTGCGGTTGGTGTAGCTCACTACCTCTTAGGGGGAATTGCTACAACCTGGGCATTCTTCCTAGCCCGAATTATTTCAGTAGGATGAAAACTCTCTGCTCAGGGGCGGGAGAAGGCTTAATCGCTTTTCTTCTTCCCCCTGAAGCGGAACAAAAAAGAACACGATTTAGTTAGGACTTATGGCAACTAAATTCCCCAAATTTAGCCAGGACTTGGCCCAAGACCCGACAACACGTCGGATTTGGTATGGGATTGCCACAGCCCATGATTTCGAGACCCATGATGGCATGACAGAGGAAAATCTTTACCAAAAGATTTTTGCCTCCCACTTCGGTCACCTCGCTATCATCTTCCTCTGGACTTCAGGCAGCCTATTCCATGTCGCTTGGCAAGGTAATTTTGAACAATGGGTGAAAGATCCTTTAAATATTCGCCCCATTGCTCACGCCATTTGGGATCCCCAATTTGGCAAACCGGCGGTAGAAGCCTTTACCCAAGCGGGTGCTTCTAACCCTGTTGATATCGCTTACTCTGGGGTGTATCACTGGTGGTACACCATTGGGATGCGGTCAAATGCTGACCTGTATCAAGGGTCTATCTTCCTGTTGATTCTGGCTGGGATCTTCCTGTTCGCAGGTTGGCTCCACCTTCAACCCAAGTATCGTCCCAGTTTGTCCTGGTTCAAGAATGCTGAATCTCGTTTGAACCACCACTTGGCAGGTCTGTTCGGGGTGAGTTCCCTGGCTTGGACAGGTCACTTGGTTCACGTTGCCATTCCTGAATCTCGTGGACAGCACGTCGGTTGGGATAACTTCCTCAGCACTCTGCCCCACCCGGCTGGTCTGGCTCCCTTCTTCACGGGCAACTGGGGTGTATATGCCCAGAACCCAGATACCGCAGGTCACATTTTCGGAACCTCTACAGGTTCTGGAACTGCAATCCTGACCTTTTTAGGTGGCTTCCATCCTCAAACCGAGTCTCTCTGGTTGACGGATATGGCTCACCACCATCTGGCGATCGCAGTGTTGTTCATCATTGCGGGCCATATGTACCGGACAAACTTTGGAATTGGTCATAGCATCAAAGAAATGATGAATTCCAAAGATCCTCTGTTCGGGTTCAAAAATGAAGGGCCGTTCAACCTGCCACACCAAGGGTTGTACGACACCATGAACAACTCTCTGCACTTCCAGTTAGCATTTGCTCTGGCGGCGCTGGGTGTGATCACCTCTGTGGTGGCACAGCATATGTATGCCATGCCCCCCTACGCCTTCATCGCTAAGGATTACACCACGATGGCGGCGCTGTATACCCACCACCAATATATTGCTGGGTTCTTAATGGTCGGAGCTTTCGCTCACGGGGCAATCTTCCTGGTGCGCGACTATGATTCCGAACAAAACAAAGGCAATGTGTTGGATCGGATGTTACAGCACAAAGAGGCCCTCATCTCTCACTTAAGCTGGGTGTCTCTGTTCCTCGGTTTCCACACTCTGGGCTTATATGTCCATAACGATGTCGTGGTTGCCTTTGGAACTCCTGAAAAGCAAATTCTGATTGAACCGGTTTTTGCTCAATTCATTCAAGCGACTCACGGTAAAGCACTCTATGCAATGGATGTGCTACTGTCAAACCCTGACAGCATCGCCAGCACCGCTTGGCCCAACTACGGTAACGTTTGGTTGCCCGGTTGGTTAGAAGCTATCAATTCTGGTAGCAACTCTTTATTCCTGACGATCGGCCCTGGGGACTTCTTAGTTCACCATGCGATCGCTCTGGGTCTGCACACCACCACCCTGATTCTTGTCAAAGGTGCGTTGGATGCTCGTGGATCTAAGCTGATGCCCGACAAGAAAGACTTCGGCTATGCCTTCCCTTGTGATGGCCCTGGCCGTGGCGGAACTTGCGACATCTCTGCTTGGGACGCTTTCTACCTCTCGATGTTCTGGATGCTGAATACCATTGGTTGGACAACCTTCTACTGGCACTGGAAGCATCTGGGCGTTTGGCAAGGAAACGTTGCTCAGTTCAACGAATCCTCTACCTACCTGATGGGCTGGTTCCGTGACTATCTGTGGCTGAACTCGGCTCAGTTAATTAACGGCTACAACCCCTACGGAACGAATAACCTGTCGGTCTGGTCTTGGATGTTCTTATTAGGACACCTGGTTTGGGCAACTGGATTTATGTTCCTGATCTCTTGGCGGGGTTACTGGCAAGAGTTAATCGAAACGATTGTCTGGGCACATGAGCGCACTCCTCTAGCGAACTTAGTTCGTTGGAAAGATAAACCGGTTGCTCTGTCTATCGTTCAAGCTCGTGTGGTTGGTTTAGCTCACTTCACCGTTGGCTATATCATTACCTACGCAGCCTTCCTAATTGCCTCGACTGCGGGTAAGTTCGGTTGATGTAACGTTAACTGAATCCTCGTTTGATAGGTAATTAAAAAGATCCCCTACCTTCGGGTGGGGGATTTTGATTTTACAGAAAAAGCGATCTCAGAAACTGGGTTTTTTTCCACTAGAGCACGAACCCCAACGAGTAACCCATTTATAGAAAAATGAACAGTAAATTAATTGATTCTTTAGTGCAATTAATTGATTCTTTAGAGATTGAAGAATATGTCCTAAGTACAGGCTTATTATGAAACCCATAAACCAGAAATAGATCGGGCGATCGCTTCCCATCAAGATGATGCAGATATAGAAATCGATGATTAAATTTTATGCTAATGAAAATTTTCCTTTAGAAATGGTCAAAGCTTTACGCAACTTAGGTTATAATTAACGTGATCGCACCCTTCCAAGAAACCCTGTTTCTGCCTTAAATTTTCGGTTAATAGCCACAACTTATTTAAGAAACCCGGTTTCTCGGTGTATTTATAGGGGTTCAGAAACCGGGTTTCTTTCCCAATATTTCTGTTATATCCAAAAAGCGATCGCAGAAACCCGGTTTCTCGGTGTGCTTGTAATTTTTGGGCGATCGCTTCAATTCAAAAACCAACTCAAGGCAGTTATGTTAACATCAGGATCTGGAAATGAGTATCAGCAGCTAGTGCATCAGTAATTCCTCGATTTCCCATGACGATAAATGACAGACAATCTACTAAACCCCATTCTTTATCTTTTCGCTGTTTAAACAAATTGAATGCAGCCATATACAAATCATTGGTCAACAATACAATTTCAACCTGGGGATCGGCTTCAAGGGATTCTAACAGTTGGATAGCACCCATTCTGTATTTAGATTTAGAAAGTGCATTACCAATTTCCAGTAAAATAGCTTGAGTAGTGACTAAATGGGCTTGACTAGCTTGCAGTTGATCAGCCAATTGAACAGCCCGTGCATGATGTTGATCCGTAATTGAAGAAAGCGCAATCGCAAAAGAAGTATCTAAAAAAACTTCATTCATAATCAGAAACAGTTTCCCCATATAAATACTGATCAATTTTCTCTGACCAATCTGGATTCCCTTGTAACTGTAAAGACTGAGCGGTTTCAAGAAATGTTTTAGGGGGCTGTTTTTGGGGTAATATTGTTTCAACAATAATTTTAACCCTTGTACCTACATCCAGGTTTAAGGGAGATTCCAGTTGCAGGGATTTACCATCAAATATGGCATTGATTTCTTGAATCATAATGATTAAAATGCTCTCAAGCAAGTTTTTTAATGATTTATATTAATCCCATAATAGCATTTTTGAGGAGGCATATCGCGGGTTTCGGATCACACAGCCACCTAATGCCAAAATCGGGTTTCTTCCGCAATATTTCTGTTATTCAGAAAAAGCGATCGCACAAACTCGGTTTCTCGGTGCGCTTGTAATTTTTGGGCGATCGCTTCAATTCAAAAACCAACTCAAGGTAGTTATGTTAACATCAGGATGTTGATGATTAGCAATGCGATCGCGTCGCGTCTATGCAGGAGAATTACAGAAGCCATAAGAGTTGCCTAAAAAACTGCAAATTCAGTGATCTTACGGCGTTCTAATGATTTGTAACCTAATACAATTCGATCTTTGGGGATGCCCAGGTTAACGAGTTCGTTGGCTACGCCTTCTTCTGTTCCATCTTGTTGAATCCAAAGTTTTTGATCGATAATATCAATATGGATCAGTACACCATAAATGCGTCTGTTATTTTGCCAACCGATTTCAACCAGTAGATAGCGATCTCGATCAATATCTAATACCATTTCGCTAGTTACTTCAGGATCATTTTTCAAAAATTCTAGGTAATCTTGCAGGATTTGATGAATGGCTTGACGCAAAGTTTGAGTTAAGGAATCCATGAAATGATAACCTCCTCTATAATATCAAAAGTAACAAGCTGAATTAAACCATCTTCAATTAAAACAGATCCGGCTTCTTCTTCAAAAACTGATTCTCGAACTTCTTCTGGAATCGCTAAGTAGAGTTTACGATCCCAATCATAGCGAGCCAATAATCGTTGATAAAGAATATATTGGCCTAACGCTTCTTCTAAATCTCGCATATCAGAGGCTCGCCGAAAACTTTTGATTTCAATGGCGATTTTTTCTAGTCCTCGCTCTGCGGCGATTAAGCGCTCTGCTCCGAGATCAACAAACAGATTTTTACCCCGTGTTAGTTTAATCCGATAAGGATCATGAGTGATTGACCATCCATCCTTTTGAATCGCTGTTTTTACGGTATTGTGGTAGATATCGAGGGCAGGCATCTAAAGTGTTTACTCCAGTTCACTTGAAATTGTACTTTTTCTGTTATAAATTGGTGGGGTTAAGGGCGCGATCGCTTCAATTCAAAAACCAACTCAAGACAAAGAAACCGGGTTTCTCGATGTGTTTATAGGGACTCAGAAACCAGGTTTCTTCCGCAATATTTCTGTTATTCAGAAAAAGCGATCGCACAAACCCGGTTTCTCGGTATGTTTATAGGGGCTCAGAAACCGGGTTTCTTCCACTATCTTTCTGTTATACACAAAAAGCGATTGCAGAAACCCGGTTTCTCGGTGTACTTATCGGGGCTCAAAAACCAAGTTTCTTCCACTATCTTTCTGTTATCCACAAAAAGCGATCGCACAAACCCAGTTTCTCGGTGTATTATAGGGGCTCAGAAACCGGGTTTCTTCCACTATCTTTCTGTTATACACAAAAAGCGATCGCACAAACCCGGTTTCTCGGTATGTTTATCGGTGCTCAGAAACCGGGTTTCTTCCACTATCTTTCTGTTATACACAAAAAGCGATCGCAGAAACCCGGTTTCTCGGTATGCTTATAGGGGCTCAGAAACCGGGTTTCTTCCACTATCTTTCTGTTATACACAAAAAGCGATCGCAGAAACCCGGTTTCTCGGTGTGCTTATAATTTTTGGGCGATCGCTTCAATTCAAAAACAAACTCAAAACAATTATGTTAATATCAGAATATTGATTATTGGTAACGAGATCGAGGATATTATTTAGCGGTTCAAAACTCATAACCTCTCTTTGAATTTGTACAACCTAATTTCCGTTACTTTTTGCCCATGAGATTGTTGGTGGAAGCGTAACTTGATCACCAGGTATACTCCTAGATACTGTGGATATTGAATATGATAGCCACTTAAATAACTGAGTGAACGCCAACTTTCTTAACATAAGAGGTGGCATATCAATAGGAGCAATCTCTGAGAGAATAGAGAAATCTGCTCCATCAACACCAACCGCAAAAAAGTTGATTTTTTTATTAGCAGCTAATCCTCGCACCATTTTTGCGGAATTGCGCCAGTTATCAGTTGGCATACCATCCGTAATTAGCAAGACCCAAGGGCGATAATACTGAATATCACTCTTTTTATAAACTACTTTGCGATCTTCAATCAAATTGAGTGTAAATTCAATAGCTTTGCCCGTTTCAGTTGTACCTTCAGCAAAGAGATGAGGAGGTTGAAATTGATTAACTTTCACGAAATCTTGAACAATGTTTATATAACTATTAAAGGCAATAATCGCAACTTCTACACGCATAGAAGCCAAGGCATCTTTGTTCAGTTCTTTCTGAAAAGTAACTAATCCTTGATTTAATTCATTAATAGGTTGACCCGACATCGAACCTGACGTATCAAGGAGTAGTACAATTGGAAGGGCTGGTTCAGGATTGGTGGCAAATGATAGTTGAGTAAAATCAATCTCTTTTTCTGAAATTAGCTCAACTTGATTGACATCTGTATCTAAGTTATCCAAATTATTAGGTTTCTCTAAAACAACTAAATCATTACGAGAAAAAAGATCAGGTCTAATACGTTTTTGTTGACTGGGAAGATATCTGGGTAGATGTCCTTGAGGAGCATCTAAAGTAAAAATATGTTCATCCCAAAGTAGCCATTTTTCCTGATCTTTGATATACCAACCTACATTCTCACCAAATTTTTCATAAATTTCATCATTATAGTATCCAGGTTGACCACCAACACTTAACCATATCTGCTTTTGTACACTAAATCCAAATTTTCCATTACTATATTTTAACCAAAGCTGGTCAATCGTTTGTAAATCTATAGAGGGAATTTTTTCCATATCCTGTTTATCAAGCCAGCCTCTTTTTTCTTGACCGGATGCTTGAAGTATTACCTTTGCTGTTTCTTCATCAGCTTCTTTCCATTTACCTTCTGCTAATAAATCCCGTAATTGAGTGTAGTCAATTCCTTGGGCTGAAAGTAGCTGAACATCATCTATATTTTTCTGAGCTAATAAACTCTGAGTAACTTGATTAATAATTTCAATAGTGTTTTCGCTTTTATCTACAAAAATAATTTCTTTAAGTGGATTAGATGATAGATTATTTAAAGATTCAACAATTGCTGATAACATGGCAATAACCACTTTATTTATAGGTATATGATTATTTCCTGTTCCTAATAAGGGAATCACTAGACGGTTAATTCCTTTATCTGCTATTTTTAAAATTATTGATTGAGTAGCTTGAAACGCATTAGAAACGCTAGGTCGTAAATCTTCTACAGTAGCCAAAACGATCCAAAAATCAGAGCCAGCAGCATATCTTTTAGAGAATGTAGATTTTATTTCAGAAGGTAAAGGAACAAGCAAAGGCAATTCAGGACTAATTTCGGCTTGTTTATTTTCATCTTTGGCTTTATTGATGGCAATATTTACGTAACTAAAACTTTCATTACCTAAAAAACTGATAAAACTGTTTGCAAACTGACCGCCAAACCCGATTCTATAACCACTTGGAATCACCAAAGCATCAAATGGTAAAGTCCAAGGTTCATCTGTACAAAAACTATAAATTTTTGTATTACCTTCTTTCCATAGAAAATTAAGAGTTTGTTTATTACCACCCTCTAACTCATCCGCAACCTTTACATACTCCCCACCCAAACGCCGCAAAACTTGAGCCGTAACCGTCGCAAAATAACCAACTTCCTCAACAATATCACTATTGATAATAGGTTGCTCTTTTTTCAAAACAGCCGCAAAATCCGCCACCGAAAAACCTAGTTTCTTCGCCACATATTTCGACACCTCATCAACAACATTCAACACATAATCAGAAGGAACAGAATCAAGCAATAACTCCCGTACTCCCTCCATAAAATCATATTGAACTTGATCAGGATTTGTTTCTGGATTAATTTCAGATAACGGCTTTAATAATCCCCCTAAAAACACCTCAGCTACATTAACTTGGAGAGAATCTTTTAAGAAAGTTTCCTGAATTAATCGGACAATGGGTAAAGTAATCACAGGAGAAGATGCTAATAAACCCGCCAATTTTCGCGCCATTGGTGAAGCTGTCACCCGAAACCCTTGGACGCGATATTCTGCACTCAAATCTCCCGCTAAATTCAATAACTCACTTTCGTTTTTAACAGCAATTGTCTCTAATTTAAACACATATCCCGATACCCAAATACTTCCCTTTCCTGATAACATCAGTGCCCAATTTCCAGCTTTATCGGGTTCTAAAGTAAATACAGGAACTTTCACCCCCCCATCTATTTCATCCCATAAAGATACTTTCTGAGCGATTAAATTCTGATTAAATACCCCTGGGTTTAATCCCCGCAATTTCACTTCTGAAGCTTTCCCTAACGCGGTTCTTTTCCACATCCATTTAGGCAACATTTGAACTATTGCCATTGACCCTTGTTTTGCCCATAATTCTAATATAGGTGTCACCTTTTCATTGCGCCATAAAGATGACACACAATCACTCACAACTAATACTAAACGCCGACCACTGGGGTCGATTAATTCTTTGGGACTCCGGGGAGATTGATTCTTAGCAGTAGCACCAATACCCCGACGAATTTGTATTTGTTGATTAGCATTAGTCATCAGTCCCCAAATTCGCACATCTCGAAAAATTCCATAATTTTTTAACAGTCTTTCTAACTCTTTAATGGTATGTCTCCAAATCTGCATGGAGATCGATTCATCAATCACTAATTCTAAATCTAACCAAGGTTCTAATGTGGGTCTTAATACTGGTATCCAAATCCCTTTTTCCGCAATTTGTTCAGTCGTCGCAACTTCATCTAAAACCCATTTTTGACCGGAAGCAACCCGACGCATTAAAGGTTTAAATGCCCGTGCTAATATTAAGGGTTCCCGCAAAGAAGAAGCATCAGGAACCTTTAAAACTAAACCTGAAGTTTTTGGGGTTTGTTGTTGATTTCGGGGGTAGATACCCGCTTTTTGTTCCTCTGGTGGGTGATTTTTTACTGTTTCTTGCTCTAACTCCTTTCTTTTTAAGGGGGGCTGGGGGGGATCACTCCCTTTTACTGTTTCTTGATCTAACTCCCTTCTTTCTAATTGAGGTTGGGTGGGAGCAATATCTTCAGAAGAAAATTGATCAATTTGCAGTGCTAACCAAATTGTATCCGCTATTTCTTCGGCTGACAATTCTAGTTCTTGACTCAACGCTGTAATTAATCGATTAATCATCTGTCCTCCGCACTGCTTAAATATTTCATTAACACATCAATGAGATCATTTTCTTCTGCTGCTTCGGGTTTAAATTCACGAGTCACCATATAAATTGCATTCAAAAGTTGATCCGTAGCAATATCTCCCCCTTCTCGTAATTCTATAAACTTTTGGATTAAATTCTCTATTTTTGTTTGATCTTGAGTTAATTCATCGGTTTCTAAATGAGCTTTGACAATTTCCATTAATGCAGTTGCATCAGGATCATAAGGCATATTTAACCTTAAACACCGCCTGAGAAATGCGGGAGGGAAATCTCGTTCACCGTTATTGGTTAAAACAATAAAGGGAAAATTCAGACAACGGACTTTACCCTCTTTTATGGGTACATCTATGCCATCATAAGTTCTAACTTCAACTTGATTTACTTGTTGAGAAATTCGGGCTAATTCGGGGATTTCAAATTCTCCCTCTTCAAATAAATTGAGTAAATCATTGGGTAAATTAATATCACTTTTGTCAATTTCATCAATTAATAATACACGGGGACGACGGGAAGGAAGCAACGCTGTTCCTAATGGCCCTAATTGAATATACCGACCGATATCTTTACTTTTATCACCCATTTGGACATCTTGAAGACGAGCGATCGCATCATAACGATATAATCCTTCTTGTAATGTTGAACGAGCAGTAATATACCAAGGTAAAACTGTCCCTAATTTTAATTCATAAGCCACCGCATAAGCTAAAGACGTTTTACCCGTCCCTGGTTTTCCTGTCACTAATAAAGGTCGTCTTAAATATAAAGCCGCATTGACCATATTAATCACACTATTGCGGTCATTACTCTTATCAGTTTGAATCCGAAAACTTTGACCTCGTTGTTCATCCCTGGTATTTGTTTCTAAACCTTGACAAAATTTTAGCCAACGTTGTTCAATTTCTGTAACAATTGCTTCATCTACCCCCGTAAATTTACGCCAACTAGGGGGAGGGGGAAGGCAGTTAATATCATCATGGGGTTGACTATTTCCTTTAAATATTTTCCAGTTATTCATGGTTTTAGTTTAAACTCCTTATTATTGTCCAGGTGGGATTAATGGTATCATAACATCAGGTATAAGACGATAGGGATTTTCCCACATTAGAGCTAAATGAAACCCTAAATGTTGCTCGTTTTCTTCAGCGTTAGCTTCTTCTCTAACTTTCCGAACAGATTCACATAAACAACTTAAGGTGTTTAAGGTTAAAACTCTCTCTATTTCTGCTGCTAAATCACAATTTTTAAGATTGCATCTTGTCCAAATTGCTATAGGTGTTGTAGCTTGTAAAATTGCTAGAAATAAATCCTTTCTTTTAGCTGGAGCTTGAGGAGGAGCACAAGTTAACTTAAGTCCTATTTTTTCATTTAAGCTGCTGCTTAATTTTTTCCAATTATTAAAATTTTCTATTTCTTGAAGATGTTCAAATAATTCTGGGGTTGGTTTTTGATCTAAAACATTTCTAACTTTATCCCAAGTCTTGCGCCAATTAGATTCATAACGAAGTAAATAACTCCTCTCCTGACGTTCGAGTGAACGTAATCTGATTGGATACCTAAATCCTAAAGGTATTTCTTTAACTAATGGATCAGTAATTTTCCAGCGATCTACTTCTTGACATATTAAATCAATCGGTAAGAAAAATTCAAGAGTTAAGTTATATTTTTGGGTTTGTAAATATTCCTCAGATTTTGCGATTAATTTGTCTAAATATTCGGGAATTTTATCTAATTTACATTTAATTTCTGGTTCGGTTTGATTTTGATCATCAATTAGAGACAAAAACCGATAGGGGTTATGATCCAATGGTACTGAGTCATCCATAATTAACCAAGCATTCAGTACAAATTCTTTAGGCTTATCATCAGGTTTAACGGTGACAATTAAATAGGATTCTAAAAGTTGATCACTGCTAAAAAGTCGCATTTCTTCTATTTTTAAATCCCGCAATTTATCCCGAATTTCTTCAGGTAAATTTTCATCTTGAATAAGACAATTTAAAAACTGAGGTAATTTTTTAAATCCTTCAAGTATTTGTAACATTTTTTTAATATTATTGTTTTCTAAGTACAATCTTGCATCGGTAGGTAAAGAGTTTTGATATGCCTTTTTAATAGTTTCATCAAGATTTTTATCTTTGACAAGAGAACAAAACCAAGCTACATCAAAAGGACTAAGAGATTGAGAAAAATCTTTAACAGTATTTCCGACTAACAAAGATGTAAGAGATTGATTAAATCCTTTCCAAGTAACAGGTTTTACGGTCGGATTTTGACAAATAACAGGCAACCAAGACGCACAAGGGAATTGCTTTTCTAATGCCTGTAATTTTTCCCGTGCTTCCCTGACAGCCATATATAAAGATTGGCCACTAGAAAATTCAGTGAGAAAATTTTTCACAAATTCTTGAGCAACAAAATCAGGAATAGGTTCTCGCATTACAATCATTTGGGGGATGTGTAATTCTGCGAAATCTCGTGCAATTCCTAACCCATCGCAGGAGTTAAAAATCGCTAACTGTAACCCCCGTTCAATTGCTTTTTTTAGAGCTAACTTTAAATCGCCTATGGTTACATTATTATTCTGGGTGAGCTTCATTTCTCCGGTAGTTGCATCATTGTTACTCCAACTATGTCCCGCAAAAAATAAAATATCCCATCCGTTTTTATCCCAAAGTTTTTGATTAAATTCTTGTCGGGTCGGTTCTTCTAAAAATACGATTTCAGCATCATTCGATAAATTCTCCCAACACTGTTGATCTGGATTTGTATCAATCGCAATATTTGTGTTAGGATGAGAACATTCACCTAAAATCCCTAATACCCTGACTTTGGGTTTAGGTTGCACGAATTGAGAGGGGAGATCATTGTTGGGTAAACTAATCGCAACTTCAGCTTTAGTGTAGTCCTCAAACCAATTCCACTGACACCAAGGGAGTCGTCGCAATATAGGATCTTCCGTCTGAATAATTATCTGTACAATATCATTTTTGTCCAATTCTTTTAGTAACTTTTCTTTAATAGTGCGAAATGTTTCTGAGTTGAGCCAATTATTTAATGTTTTAATTAATTCCGATGCCGATTTATTGACACCATCAATAAAATCTTGATGGCGAACTTTTTGTATTTTTCCTTCTTTTTTCTGTTTGAGACTTGGCAGCTTGGTTTGTCTGTCGTAGATAAATTCATCATACTCTAACTGCCACTCATTATATAATACAGGAAGTTGGGGTTCTGGAGGCAGTTTTCCGTCCCAACTACAGGGAAAGTGATCGCCTTGTTTCCCAATATACAAAGTTACTGGAAAACCCTGTTGAAAATCGCCGTCCCCAATTTTGATGATAACTAACTTTTCCATCCCTATAGCCTTGTCTAGTTAATATTTGAGTCAGGCGATCGCATTGATTCTAATTTAATCAATAATCTCGATACTTCACCTTTAATTATTATTACTGAATTAGACACCTAAAAACAACCGGATACCTCTAATAAGAGCGATCGCAATTTTGTCAAAATATAGCGGTGTGTGATTCCTCTTGGGGATACCTCACAACCGGGTTTTTGTCATCTTCTAATATTAGCAGGGAGCTAAAGCCTACGCACAAAAATACAGGAGCGAGATGATCTCGCCCCTGTGTTAGATAATTGATTTTGAAACGGGCTAGGAGGGATTCGAACCCCCGACACCGTGGTCCGTAGCCACGTGCTCTAGTCCACTGAGCTACAAGCCCTTGCCAGTTCTGAACAACAACCCCAGGAACAATATACACTGTTGAACGAGGGTGTTTTCTTCACCGCTTTCTTATATTAACACATTTTTCCCAAATGGCAAGCAATTTTTCTGAAAATTCTTCTGATCGCCTCACCCACCTTGATGAGACGGGGGAAGCCCGCATGGTGGATGTGTCCGAGAAAGTCGCCACCCGTCGTCAAGCCATCGCGGGGGGACAAGTGCGGATGTTACCTACAACTTTTGCCGCCATTGAAGCCGGAAACGCACCCAAAGGAGACGTTTTAGGGACAGCGAAACTAGCGGGAATCATGGCGGCTAAACAAACAGCCCAGTTAATTCCTTTGTGTCATCCCTTACCGTTAAGTAAAATCGATGTCCAAATTTTGCCCGATGCCGAATTACCGGGGTATCAAATTCAAGCGGAAGTGATTACCAAAGCTGAAACTGGAGTGGAAATGGAAGCGTTAACAGCCGTTTCGGTGGCGGCGCTGACCTTATATGACATGGCGAAAGCCTTAGAAAAGTCGATTGTGATTGAGTCTATTCGCCTGTTGAGTAAAACGGGGGGAAAATCGGGAGATTACCACCACTAGATAGAAGAAGTCAAGCCCCATTCAGCCTAAAATAGAATAGAAAAAGCTTGGGAATTAACTGTCTATGCCTCCTCGTTGGCCCCGTAAACCCGATCGCAAAGATCCTGATTATCGTCGTTTAGATGATCGGATGAATTTTGCCATCCATGTTGCTATTTTTGCAGCGATTAATTCAGGTTTATGGTTTTTTCATAATTTACAATCGGCTGATTGGTCTTGGTTAATTGGATTTACGGGCGTTTGGTTATTGGCGATCGCTATTCATGGTTTTTATATTTTTGCGATCGCCGACTATTCTCCTGTAACTTCAAAGCGATAACATTAAAGTTAACGGTTAACCGTTAACCCTCAATTATTTAGGAGATTAATGATGTCTGTTTTAGATACAAGAAACATTGAAAAATTAGCGGCTGAAATTGGAGAAAATATCTATATTGATGTCGCTAAATGGCATCTGTATTTAGCTGAAGCGCATTTACATACTCAATTAGCTGAACAACTGTATCCCCTTTTAGAAAAGGGTGACTTTACCGAAAGCGAAGTTCAACAAGTGTTGCAAAAAATTTATGTTAATTTAGGAGGAGGAAAACAAACCACCTCCCTTGTCAATTTAATTCCTAATTCGGGAATTCAAGACTTGGTGAGAATTTTAAAAGACTTCCAAGAAGAACTGTAAACTTTGTAGTGAGGCGTTCACGCCTCTCTGAATTTTTAGAGTCAAGCGCCAGTCATCTGTTACAATATTTCCTAATAAAAACCATGATTGAACTTTACTACTGGCCTACTCCTAACGGTCACAAAATCCCGATATTTTTGGAAGAAACCGGATTAGACTATCAAATTATTCCGATTAATCTTGGGGTTGGTGATCAATTTAAACCGGAATTTCTTAAAATTGCTCCTAATAACCGAATGCCCGCTATTATTGATTATCATCCGATTGATGGTGGGGAACCTTTATCTGTCTTTGAATCTGGCGCAATTTTAATTTATTTAGCCGAAAAAACCGGACAATTTCTCCCCCCAAATTGGCGCGATCGCAAAACCGTTTTAGAATGGTTATTTTGGCAAGTGGGAGGACTAGGGCCAATGGCAGGACAAAACCATCATTTTCTACAGTATGCACCGGAAAAACTTCCCTATGCGATTGATCGTTATGTAAAGGAAACTAATCGTTTATATGGGGTTTTAAATCGTCAATTAGAAGGGCGAGATTATATTGCAGGGGACTATTCAATTGCAGATATGGCTTGTTATCCTTGGATTGTCCCTTATGAAAAACAACAGCAAAATTTAGACGATTTTCCCTATTTAAAAGCTTGGTTTAATCGTATTCAATCTCGTCCGGCGGTGATCCGAGCTTACGAAAAAGGACAATCCTATTCTTCTGGTGCAATAATGACCGATGAAGCGAAAAAGATTCTCTTTGGTCAAAGTGCAAAAACGCTTCAAAATAGGGAATAGGGAATAGGGAATAGGGAATTATTTTCCCCCTCACCTTTCAGAAGAGAGTTTGGGGGATAGGGGACATAATTCCTAACGCAATACGGTTTTAAACAACTTAATTCCGTCCGTATTTCCTAACATTGGATCAGAAGCACGTTCTGGGTGAGGCATCATTCCTAAAACGTTGCCTTGACGGTTACAAATTCCAGCAATATTATTTAAAGAACCGTTAGGATTTTCTTCAGGTTTTGGGGTTTTATCTGTTCCATACCGGAATAGAACTTGGTGATTATCTTCTAATTCTGCTAAAGTGTTTTCATCCGCATAATAACACCCTTCTCCATGAGCAATGGGTAAATTGATCACTTCCCCAGCTTGGTATTCAGACATCCAGGGACTATTATTATTAATTACTGTCAACGGAACAGACTCACAAATAAAGTGTAAATCCCGATTTCTAACTAACGCACCGGGTAATAATCCGGCTTCTGTTAACACTTGAAATCCGTTACAAATTCCCAGGACAAATTTGCCTTGGTTGGCGTGTTCAATTGTTGAACGCATCACGGTTGAAAACCTTGCGATCGCACCACAACGCAAATAATCCCCATAACTAAACCCCCCCGGAATTACCACCACATCAATATCCGATAAATCCGTATCTTCATGCCAAATCATGCGGGTGGGTTGTCCCAATAATCCTTGAGTTACCCAAGCCACATCTCGATCGCAATTAGAACCCGGAAAAACAATAACGCCAAATTTCATAGTTAATTTATGTAGTAAATTACAAATAGAAACGAGTTGATCAAAAAAAGATATTTCACCTCATCTTTGATCAACCCACCTGTTCAGAAATTAAGCTGTAACGGCTGCAACCTCCGTCAGATCAAATCGATAAATTTCAATCACAGGATTTGCCAATACTTGATCGCAAATACGGTCAAGCTGGGTTCTCGCTTCCGCTTCATCGGTTGCAGAAAGCGTCATTTCTATATATTTACCAATTCGCACCTGTTCAACATTGTCATATCCCAAATGTTGAATGCCAGATTTGACCGCCACGCCTTGAGGATCAAGAACAGAAGGACGGAGGGTAATATAAATTCTAGCTTGGTAGTGATGGGTCACAACAATCCCTCCTTAAACTGCACAGTTCTTATTATCACTTTTTATTAGATCACTGAAGAAACAAAGTCCTCAACCGTGAATAAGTTTATATTAACTCCGGGTAAAAGAGCCAGAATTTCTAACCCAACTTGGATCGTTACCCCGTCAGCAGAGGGAATCATGCTAATTTGCTCGAAAGTCAAACCTCCGCTCAAAACCAGTAAGTCTTGACCCTGTTGAAAATCCATAATCAGATCCCAGCCATAGCCGGGAATGAGGACAAAGCGATCGCGACCTTCACCTCCGGTTAAACTATCTATTCCTTGTGCACCCACAAGCACATCGTTACCTTGACCTCCGTTGAGTTGATCATTCCCTTCACCCCCATCCAAGGTATCGTCTCCGCTTTCTCCCCATAACAGATCATTTCCCTCATTACCATCGAGCCAGTCATCTCCTTGACCCCCATAAAGGCTATCATCACCGGAGTTCCCAGACAGTGTATCGTGATCTAGTCCACCTTCCAAAAGATCATCACCTTCATTTCCTTCTATTAAGTCAGATCCTTGATCCCCAGAGACGGTATCATTTCCCAAACCCCCTTGTAATTGGTCATTTCCCTGACCTCCATAGACTTGATCGGCTCCCTCTCCACCGTTGAGCCAATCATTCTCTTGATTCCCGTTGAGCCAATCATCTCCTAGTCCCCCGGAAATCGTATCATTTCCTAGATTACCGAAAATTTTATCCTCACCCTCACCGCCGTTAATTTGGTCACTATTTTTACCTCCTAAAACTGTATCGTTACCCCTTCCAGCATCGATAAAATCACTATCTTGATTTCCCTGAATCCAATCATCACTATCACCCATTTTAATATAATCGCTTCCGGCTAAACCAAAGATGTTATCAGCATTAGAGGTTCCCACAAGATAATCGGGTTCATCACTGGAAGTTTGGGATATCGGATTTGTCAAGTCCGTTTTTAAGGTGGGGAAAACGATAGGAATAATAAAGTTAGTCGGGTCAAAAATGTCAAACTCTTTCTGTTGTCTTATTGCAGAGTTTAAAGAAACTTGAGTTTCTATAGGCGGTGTTGCTGTGGGTTGAGGAGTTGGCTCCGGTGTTAGTTGAGGAGTTGGTGTTGCTGTAGGCTGAGGTGTAGGTTGAGGAGTTGACTCCAGTGTTAGTTGGGGAGTTGGTGTTGCTGTAGGTTGGGGAGTTGACTCCAGTGTTAGTTGGGGAGTCAGTGTAGGCTGGAGCGTAGGTTGAGGAGTTGGTGTTGCTGTAGGTTGGGGAGTCAGTGTGGGTGTAGGTTGAGGAGTTGGTGTAGGTGTAGGTTGAGGAGTTAACTCCAGTGTTAGTTGAGGAGTCAGTATGGGTGTAGGTGTAGGCGTTGGTTGGGGAGTCAGTGTGGGTGTAGGTTGAGGTTGAGGAGTTGGTGTAGGTGTAGGTTGAGGAGTTAACTCCAGCGTTAGTTGGGGAGTCAGTGTGGGTGTAGGTTGAGGAGTCAGCGTTGGTTGGGGAGTCAGTGTGGGTGTAGGTTGGGGAGTCAGTGTGGGTGTAGGTTGGGGAGTCAGTGTGGGTGTAGGTTGGGGAGTCAGTGTGGGTGTAGGTTGGGGAGTCAGTGTGGGTGTAGGTTGGGGAGTCAGTGTGGGTGTAGGTGTAGGCGTTGGTTGGGGAGTCAGTGTGGGTGTAGGTTGGGGAGTTGGTGTTGCTGTAGGTGTAGGTGTAGGTGTAGGCGTTGGTTGGGGAGTCAGTGTGGGTGTAGGTTGGGGAGTTGGTGTTGCTGTAGGTTGGGGAGTCAGTGTAGGCGTTGGTTGAGGAGTCAGTGTGGGTGTAGGTGTTGGTGTGGGTGTAGGTTGGGGAGTTGGTATGGGTGTAGGTTGAGGAGTTGGTATGGGTGTAGGCTGGGGAGTTGGCTCCGGTGTAGGCTGGGGAGTTGGCTCCGGTGTAGGCTCCGGTGTAGGCTCCGGTGTAGGCTCCGGTGTTGGTGTAGGCTCCGGTGTAGGCTCCGGTGTAGGCTCCGGTGTAGGCTCCGGTGTTGGTTGGGGAGTTGGTGTTGGTGTTGGTTGAGGAGTTGGTGTTGGTGTTGGTTGAGGTATATCGTTATCTGTAATTGTAGCTGCGATCGCAGGAATAGAAACCACAGCATAATTTTCATCCGTTGTTGTAACACTATGCTGAATTATGCTACCGTGTTCACCTTCAACCTCTGTATCATCTACCGCAGTTATTGTAACGGTTTGAGGAATATTCCAATTAGCGGAAGTGAATGTTAGAGTCGAAACATCGGTGGTTGACTGACTATCGGGATTAATTGCGATCGCAACATCTGCTGTCGGTTGTCGTGTTAATACAACATTATATTGATCGGTAGCGCCATCTTCACTAATATTTGTATTTCCATCAGTTGGAACAATATTAATATCAACACGAAACACTTCAATCCCTGTTGAAAATTCAGAAGTGTTATTATTAGGATCGGTAGCTGTTGCCGTAATAAATTGACCTTCTAATATATCAACGGGAAGCTCTAAATTAAAATTGGCTATTCCTGTGGTGTCGGTGGTCACGGTACTAGAAACAATAAACGTTTTTCCTTCAGCGTTACTGGAAGGATCAAGAATAGAATTTGAGAAAAATTCTAAGGTAAAGGTTGTGTTTGGGGTATCATTTAAACTCCCTTTAACGGTGGTTTTATCATTGGCAGAAATTGCCGAAATCAGAGAAGGTGCAACTTGATTATTATTAGCAGCATCAATTAAATCAATGCCTAAACTATTATTGTCAAAAATAGAATTTCTTAAAATGGCAAAACGATCTGTATTTTGGATTTCAATGCCATTTCCGCCATTAAAAGCAATTGTATTACCCGCGCCTGTTTCTGTTCCCCCAATAATATTACCAATTCCAGCACCTTGAACTAAAATTCCCTGTTGAGTATTCCCTAACGGAGAAGTACCATCCGCTTGAGTTCCAATTAAATTACCTAAAATTTTATTATTAGCAACATCATCAGGAATTCCGGGATCACCAGAAATTAAAACACCAACGGTATTACCCGAAATTAAATTTCCTTCACCGGAATTTTTTCCACCAATTGTTAGATTAGAACCCGCAATAATAACACCAGCACCGTCTGTTTCTGTTCCATTTGCGACCGCAATTGTTCCGCTTGGATCAGTTCCAATATAATTACCAATTAAGTTGTATGCTGGTTTTGAACTTTGAAAAATGACACCAACACTATTCCCAGAAATAATGTTTCGTTCAGCAGCAGTTGTACCTCCAATAATATTAGGAGGAAGATCTTCAGTATAATTCAAATTGTCAAACAGTGCTAAACCCAAGCTGCCATCAATTCCAGTCCGACCTAATGCAAGAGTTCCCGTAATATCTGTGCCAATATAGTTCCCAATAATTTTATTTCCACTAGCAACCCCTTCGTTATGAGAACCAGGTGCTAATAAACCCATCAAAATTCCGAAATTAGCAACAATAATATTGCGTTCTTCTGGGGTTTTTCCACCGATAATATTATTAGGTGCATCAGTAAGAGTAATACCCCAACTTTTATCGCTTAGGAAAACTGTACCTGTATAATCTGTACCAATTAAATTCCCAATAATTTTGTTGTTAGACGCACTTCCCCCAGTAATACTGATTTCTCCACTACCAATTCCAGGTACAGCATTGCTAGAAATGACATTATCTTTAATGGTATTATTCGCAGAGTCCAAAATAGAAATTCCGCCTCCCCAGCCATCATCTCGAACGGATTCTGTGCCCGTTTCATTCGTACCAATCCAGTTATTTTCAATTAAATTGAACCCTTTATTTCTAATTTGAATAGCAGGAAGCTGAGAGTTATTAAGAATTAAACCTTGAATGGTACTACTGCCTGCGGTAAGGGTTAAGCCAGAAGTTGTAGAAGATGTAATTGAACTATCAATGGGTGAAACCGTAACTGCGTTACCAAAATCCAATTCAATAATGGGTTTATCAATATATCCCGGTTGACTTTTTCCATCAATAATAACGGAATCAGCAATGTTGGGAAGTTTAGAATCCGGTTGAATGGTAAAGGTGTTGGTTAAATTATTAAAACCCGGATCAGTTGTGGGAATATTAAATCTAATCGTATCGGTTCCCGGTAAATAATAGCTATCAATTAAAGCTTGTCGTAGGGAACCTGCACCCGAATCATTTGTATTGACAACAGTTAAAGATTCCCAGAGAAATAAATTAGCATTATTCCAACTGGTGAGATCATATCCTGTACCCCCTTGTAAGGTTAATTGAATGGTTTCATTAGCATCAGGAACGCCATCATCAATGCCATTAATTTCTAAGGTTGCGGTTGTTGCACCTTCGGGAATAATCAAACTATTAATAGTTAAATTCGTAACATTATTTCCCTGAACTACAGTATAGTCATCCCCACTAGAGGCAGTTCCAGCGAGATTAAAATTAACGGTAATTCCGCCAGCAGGTGCAGGTTGATCAAGGAGAATTTCAAATGTGCCATTAAATGCTCCCGTTTCAGTTGCTGTAATTCCCCGGACTACACTAATTTTTGGGTTTCCGGTTGGTAGAGTATTCGCTACAAAAACATCGGTTGTGTTATTAGTATCTCCAGCAACTAAATTATTGGCAAAGGAAGTAAATGTGATAAAATTACCATTAGCCGATAAAGCTGGAGATTCAGAACTATTATTTCCTTCATTTCCCGTTGAACTAATGGAAACTCGATTAGTAATTGCATTACCATCATCAAAGACCCCATTTCCATCGGGGTCACGGTCATGGATGAAAACGTCTTGTTTTTGATTTGTATCTCCAGAAACCAGGTTATTACCAAACGTCACAAAGGTTATAAACCGTCCATCGGCTGAAATATCAGGTGTTCCGGTGGCTAAATTACTGGGTTCTGGTATTCTTCCTCCTATAACGGAAACGCGCTGACTCACTTTCGTTTGTCGGTCATAGACAAAAACACTGCGATCTGCAATAGAATATAAGGACTGCTCATCTTGAGATTGAAAAGCGATATAGTGTCCATCAGCAGAGATGACAGGATCAACAGAATTCCCTGTTTTGGGATTTCCCTCTGAGTCTACAGAAACACGGGTGGTGGTGTTGTTCCCTTCGTCAAATAACCCATTTTCATCGGGATCACGGTCATGCAGAAAAATATCCGTTGCTTGGTTAATATCTTCGGCGACTAGGTTTGTTGAGTTTGAGTGAAAAGCAATAAAACGACCATCTGCCGAAATAGTCGGTGCGCCGATATCATCGCTATCTAAGCCAAAACTAAATCCCTCATTTCTTTCTGTGCCCTCTGAACTGACGGAAACACGGATGGTGTTACCTGTTTGCAAGTCATGAACAAAAATATCCGCCAGTTCGTTGGTATCGCCTAAAACCAGATTATCTGCTTCTGAGGTAAACGTAACAAAGCGACCATTGCCAGAAATTTCTGCTTCACTAGAAATATCATTACTTTGAATACCTCCAGAACTAAGGGAAACACGGGTTGTGATACCATTCCCTTGATCAAAAATACCGTCTTCATCCGGGTCACGATCATGAACAAAAATATCTGAAGTGTTGTTGCTATCGCCAGCAACTAGATTATTAGCACTAGAGGTAAAAGCAACAAACCGCCCATCAGTTGATAGACTGGGATTAGATGAAGTGCCATTTCCTTGAACTCCGCCAGAACTAACAGAAAGTCGGCGGGTAACGCTATTAACTTCATCAAAAATGCCATCTTCATCGGGATCTCGATCACGAATAAAAATATCAGTAGCGTTATTGGTATCACCAGCAACTAAATTATTGGCATTTGACGCAAAAACAATAAAACGTCCATCTCCTGAAATATCGGAATTAGAAAATCGTCCTGAATCATTATTTCCTTGAATTTCGGTTGAACTAACCGATACTCGTTCTGTTTCTAATATACCGGAGTAGGTTGCTAAAATTTGCGGTTGAAAGGCGATGGCTGTGTTCAGATGATTGCTATTAATATTAAATTCCCAACTTCCTCCCAATTGAGGATTTCCGACTTTTTGAGTTGAGGCAATAATATTTAAACCTGTTAAAGTCCGCAGCTTTTCAATAAATACTGCACCTCGACTTTGTGCTGCAACTTCACAACCATAAAAAATTAAAGACGCATCAGGACTGAGATAATTTTTCCAGTGTTGGAGTTGTTGAGCATAATAATCGATTGTTATCCAACTTAACGCGATATTACCGAGTTGGATACAACCTGGACTCCCATGACTCACCAAATGCAACGCAGTAATTGGTGTCCGGTCAGCATAACGGCTGAGGGATGTGGTAATTTGTTTAACCCCATCTTCATCAGCATTGAGAAGAATTCCTAGAGTGTTTGGAATTAGACTTGTTAGCAAGTGATCGCACTCTGTGACATTAGGATCGATAAACACTAAGGTGGTGCCAGAGGTCGATGCACAATAGGAAGATGCAAATCCAAGGGGGGAAGAATTCATAGCCAGACTTAACCCAAAAGTTAATCCCTGTAATAGGTTGTGGGAATTGGAAAACGGTTAATTGAATATATGTCTAGCCCTAGATCACTTATGCAGTATCAATTCAGATCAAGGTATTAGGAGTAACAAATGAACCTGTAAGCCTAATTTCCTGTCAGTATGGTTTAAATAGGGTTTACTGACTTCAGGAGAAGCTTAAAAATGAAACTACGCAATTTAACTGTATTGGGATGTGTTTTCGGGATGGTTTTAGCTTTAGCACCCAACGCTTGGGCTGATCGCCAACAAATGACCCAAGGGGGTTCTCTTTCCTTATCAGGTACCTCTGGAGGGCCTGTTAATAGTCAAGATTGCGGATTTATTGCTCAAACCCCCAATCATATTATTGAAATTACTGAAGATTTACCGTATTGGCGAGTGATGGTCACAACCTCTGGTTCACCTACATTATTAATTGATGGCCCTAGCGGACGTTATTGTATGTTACCAGAGGGTTCTGCCAACAGTGGAATTTTACAATATTCCGGTTATGGAATCCCAGGTAATTATAACATTTATATCGGTGATCGTCAACAAAATCAAAATCCTTATCGGCTGTTAATTACAGATCAGAAATAGCACTTCTGACCAGGAGACTTGATAACTGACAACTGATGATGCGGATACTTGATAACTGATTTATGATTCTCGTCCTGATGCCCAAAGATCCCGCCATTTAACAATACCTTCATTGGCAATAACCCAACGACGGGATACTAAATTTTCGCGTAATGGGGATGTTCCTTCTCGTAAAATTACATATTTATAATTAATCAATTTCCCTGCACTTTCATTAAAGGGAATTTCCCCAAACCAAGTGTTGGTATTGATATATTCTAAAGGATAAGCTTTGGCAATATCCCAATTTCCTAATTCAGGACAATCCCCAATGACAACCACTCGTTCTCCGGGTTGAGTTTGAATTCCATTTAATTGGACTCGAACAATGGTTTGTGCTTTCAAACGTTCCCCGACTTGAGACAAAATAATGACCTGTTTAGAAGCGAGTTCTAGGTTATAAATTTTTCCGTCTTTGACTTCATATTTATTCTTAGACATGACATCCGTATGTTCTCCATCATTTAACTCGGTTTCGACTTCTTCAAGAGTTACTGTTTCTCCCCGATTCATCGCTACAAATAACAGACAATCTCGATAGCGACGAACATAACAATAAACATCAGGAGTAATATATTTTTGCCATTGACTTCCTAATGATACGGCAGGATTTAAGCGTCTTAAACCTGATAATAATCGAAGCTCTCGATAAAGGGGAGAATCCGTATCCCAAGTTTCCATCATCGGACGATTATAAGGGTCATTATTTCCATAAGGATTTCCGTCTCCATTGGTATCATTATGCAGGAATTGTTCTGTGCCATAATAAACACACGGAATGCCACGAGATGTCATAATTAAAGCGATCGCCATTTGCAAAATTTCAGGATCAGGATTTAAGGTTTGGAATCGGTGCATATCGTGATTATCGATAAATGTAATCAATTCCGTTGAACTATAATAGCGATGATCCAAATCTAAAACATCTTGAATTAAGTGAAATCCGGCTTCTTCAAATGCGCCTAATGCTCGACGAATTGCAACACAAAATCCAAAGTCTAAAATCGACATTCCAGACTCATTGGCAAATTCCACAGATCGATCTTGTTCTGGACTCGAATAAATCCACTCACCAAAGATAAAAACATCGGGTCTGTAGGTTTTAATATCGGCGTTAAATTCCTGCCAAAACCAAATTGGCATATGTTTAACCGTATCAACCCGTAACGCATCCACACCCCGATCTAACCATTGTTTAATGGCAGATTTGATATAATTTCGGTATTCAATATTATTTTCATTAAAGGTGGCTAATCCTGACAATTCACAATTCATGACTTGCCATTCATCTTCCCAATTCGTGACTTCTCCATAATGATGATACCAGTTCTTTTCATCATTATTAAAATCAGCAATTTTGACTCCATCATCATATAATATCCCTTTTTTTCCACTAATATCGGGGTTACTATGATTACACACAATATCTAAAATCAACTTCATGTTACGACTATGAATTTCTTCGATTAAGCGATCAAAAGTTGTGTTACGGGTGTCTTGAGTCGCATTCAGAGAAGGGTTTTCATCTTTGCCAATAAAACGGGGATTAAAGCGTTTAAAATCGCTTGTCCAATAGCCATGAACTGCCGCCGTTTCACAGAATAAATCTTCGATTTGTTCAAATAAAGGCGTTAACCAAATTGCGGTTACTCCTAAGTTTTTTAAATAATCAAGTTTATCAATAACTCCTTGTAAATCGCCTCCCCAATATTTACCCCAATCTTGTTGTTTTGGATCATAAAGTTCAGGATTAGGGCCTTCACTATTATTGGGATCACCGTCATAAAATCGATCTACAACAATAAAATAAATCGTTTCTTGGCGAAATTCAATATCACGGGTATAAAGAAACTCTAAATCAATATCAAATTCCGCCTTATGGTCTTGAACAAGTTCCTGAATTTCACTTTGAGCTTCAACGCTAGAAACTTCTTCTTTGGGGGATGTAGCTTGGGGAGGAAAGACTGTATTTGACATGGGGATAGTATAGGAGAAAAATTTAATGGTTGGGTTTGCACCTTCTCCTCAGTATTATTCACCTTCAGCAGATTCAACATCTGTCCAAAGAAAGAAGAATATATTGATTGAGGTAAGTTATACCCCTCTTTTGATTTTTATTACGGAATTTGATTCGCACCTTCATCTATTTTAACTTATAATTTCCCCATCCGTAGGGTGCGTAAGCTCCGCGCACGCACCAAAAACAGCGATCGCTGAATATCAATAATATGAATAAAAGTTGTTATTATTAAAATAGCGATCGCGCTTTTAATTAATATTGGTGCGTGCGCTTGCGCTTACGCACCCTACGGGGTGATTGATATAGAGATGGGAAAGTTAACCGGGTTAGTGGTTTTGTATTCAGACCTTCTAATTTACCCATCCGTAGGGTGCGTAAGCTCCGCGCACGCACCAAAAACAGCGATCGCGAAATATCAATAATATGAATAAAAGTTGTTATTATTAAAATAGCGATCGCTTTTAATTAATATTGGTGCGTGCCCGTGCGCTTACGCACCCTACGGGGTGATTGATATAGAGATGGGAGAGTTAAGGAGATTATTTATGCCGAATTATAGACGTTGGAGAGTTAGTGGAGGAACTTATTTCATTACCATTATCACTTATCAACGTTACCCTTGGTTATGTAGTAAAATTGGAAGGGAAGGATTAAGAAATGCCTTAAATCATGTCCGTCTACACCGTCCCTTTTTCCTAGATGCTATTGTTCTTTTACCTGATCACGTTCATTTTATTTTAACTTTACCGGAAGGAGATTCTAATTACTCGTATCGAATTTTAGAAATAAAAAAATATGTGACTCAAAATTATTCTGAAAAATTGAATTTAAATTTATCTTTAACAAAATCTCGTCAAAAACGAAAGGAAAGTAACCTTTGGCAAACTCGTTTTTGGGAACATACGATCAGGAATGAAGAAGATTTTGCTAACCATTGTAATTATATTCATTATAATCCTGTCAAACATGGTTTATGTGAATCTCCTGAACAATGGCAATTTTCTACTTTTCACCAATTTGTAGAAAAAGGAATTTATCCTCAAGATTGGGGAAAAAATCTTATTCCTGATCTCCCTAATTCGGAAAACTATGAATAACAAACCCCGTAGGGTGCGTAAGCGACAGCGCACGCACCAAAAACAGCGATCGCGAAATATCAATAATATGAATAAAAGTTGTTATTATTAAAAAGGTGATCTCGCTTTTAATCAATATTGGTGCGTGCCCGTGCGCTTACGCACCCTACGGGGTGATTGGTATATATAGAGATGGGAAAGTTAACTGGGTTAGTGGTTTTGTATTCAGACCTTCTAATTTACCCATCCGTAGGGTGCGTAAGCTCCGCGCACGCACCAAAAACAGCGATCGCGAAATATCAATAATATGAATAAAAGTTGTTATTATTAAAAAGGCGATCGCTTTTAATTAATATTGGTGCGTGCGCGTGCGCTTACGCACCCTACGGGGGATGATGAAGAATTATGATATTTTATGTTAAAGAATCCTGAATTGGAATTTGCACCTCACTATATTTTAAATGTTCAGGGGTCATGGGAGAGTTATAAAATAATCGACGAGGAGAACCAATTATTTCATATTCAGGATGTTGTTTTAACCAATTTTTTAACCGTTGTAAATGGATTTGATAACTCTCCCAAGTATAAGCGCCTTGGATACCAATACTGACGACTTTCATCGTTGGGGTATCGGTGACATTGACATCAGATTGTATTTGTTGAGGGGTAATTTCAGGATGAGAATAGAGAAAAGAAACCTCGGCTTGATTGATAGATTCAGACTTCTGTAAATACCGAGCTTCTACAGGGGTTGTCATGGAAATATTGTTGCTACTAATATGTTGAAATAGGGGATTAAATGCCCTGCGAGTGGCTTGAGTTAAATCCCCTTGATGTAAATAGGTTACTCCTCGATAAGCGGGATATTGTTTAACTTCAATCACTCCAACGGGAGTGGGTTGTGGAAATCCGTCTGGTAAAGAAGCCATAATCTCAAACTAGGTGGGAATAACCCACCTTAAAACGACAATTTAAGCTGAAAGTTTCATTAATAAAGTGGTTACTTTGGCTCCTAAATTTTCAACCTCTTGCTGTTGTTGGGGATCTTTTAAGTTGCCATCTTGATTAAAGGCTTCAAACGCCTTAGAAATTGAACGTTGTTCAGGAATAACTAACACCCCAATACTTTCTAAAATTGCCCGAACATGAACTAATCCCCGCATTCCTCCAAACCCTCCAGGAGATGCACTCATAAGGGCTGCAACTTTATTGTTAAAACAAGCTAATCCGGGTAAATTAGGTTCAGGACGAGACGCCCAATCAATGGCATTTTTTAATAACGGTGTAATTGAACTATTATACTCAGGACAGGCAATTAATAAGCCTTGATGAGCTAACATTAAATCTTTAAATTCACGAACCGTTGCCGGAATTCCTTGTTGCGCTTCTAAATCTTCATCAAATAAGGGCATCGGTAAATTCCGCAAATCAATATAAGTCACTTCTGCCCCGGCTGCTTTTGCCCCGGCTGCGGCAATTTGAACTAACTTTTTATTCACAGAGGTTTCCTTAGCACTACCAGCAAACGCGAGAATTTTGGGGGGATTTGCCATGATTTATCCTCATCAGTTCTGGGTTTTATTGTAAATGAAAGTCGGGGAATTTGTCGAACTTGTCGTCTGAAAAATCGGACAAAAATCCGATAATTGTTGCAAACTGGTTAAGGTGATTTCGGGTTTATCTCGATACATCGTCACCTGTCCACTAACATAAATATAGCCGCGTCCTAACCCGGTATACCGTTTATTAATTAAATAAACCAGGGGAGCATATTTTTCGTCGGTGGCTTCAGGAATCCATAATTTCAAATTGTGGTCTTTTGTTCCCGTATGAATAATAGCACTATTCCCGATCCATTTGGTAATTCCCTCCTGTAAATCACAGAAAATAGTTACCCATTGTTGTTTCATGGCGGCGAGTAAAATTTTAGGATAATCTAAACGCACGGATAACACACCATTGGGTTGTCCATAGCGACGAAAATCATCTACAATTGAAGCTCTTAATGACCACCAAGGCATTAAAATTGTATAGTTTCTAAACCCACTGTGTTCATTGGTTTGAGGATTCCAAATCATGCGATTATAAGCTTGGGCTTCGGCTTCAGCTTCCATCATTTCTTGATGATATAAGCGAGAATGTCCATATTTAATATAATAAGGACTCCACCCTTCCTTAATTAATTTTAAATTAAAGTTTTCCCCATATTTATGAACATAACAAATTAATCGTCCGTGATGATCTCGATATTTTTCTAAACAGACTTCTGCGGGTTCATTGCCATCAAATTCAATATCAACTTGGGTTAAAAAACCATGTTCATTTGTAAAATATTGTTGTGCCATTTCTGCCGCAGCAATTCCGGCATTAGTTCGAGGTTTAGAATCATGGTTGAGTATTTCTTCTGTATCCACACAATCGAGTCTTAAAAATTCCCGCTTATCATTGAGTAACACTTTGATAGTGTCCCCATCTACGACTCTTGTGACTTGTAAGTTTTTAATTCGAGTTCCCACAATATTTAATTTTCCTTTGAGTTATAAATGATACAATTTATCTTGACACTAGAATTAATAGCTTTGATTATAATACCATAGAGGATAACAGGGAATAGACAGAAGTTTATTAATTAAAATATAAGGATTGTGGTGATTTAGATGATTATTGCTGCTTTCATTGACAGCAAGAGCATCAACACCATCATTTGGCTTGGTATTAAGATGGCGTTCCTCTACTCTTAACTTTTTTGATTTGTGAAAAATAACTGTAAGGGTTGGGAGACGCCACCCCTACAATAAAATATTACGACCTATTTAGAAGTGCTATAATAACTCATCCTGGCTTTAATTATTAATAAATTTCTCAAAAATATCGCCAAATTCTTTCCGAACATAAGTTTTATGAGCTTGTTCGAGCCACTGAAAAGCATACTGGTTAATGGCTTTAAATTGTTCTTCTAAAGCGGAGGCAGTTGTCGAACGGTTAACGGCATTTGTTGCTGTATTTAAGCTAGTTTTAGCATATTCATAATGAATCGCATTTTCCTGTTGAATTTCCGAAATTTTAATTAAGGCTTTATACAAGTCTTTAAGTTTTTCAATAAAAGTTTTACCAACATCGATGGAATAGGAATGCTCACCCATCGTAAATTTAATTTCAATGTCCATATCCAAAGTTCCTGCTGTTTCAAGCTTGACATTTTTAATGATATGGTGACTGTAATTATAGCGGTGAAGCAAGCGTTTTTTGCTCATAGCAGAAGTACCATCCAGATGAATCAAAGCGCGATTAGTAAAGCAATATTCATCGGTTTTTGACTTAATTAGAAAATAGATTTTTTCCCCTTCTTCATGGATGATATAATCATCGGTATCTACTTTGTTATAATCTGCGGGTTTGATGACAGCACCAATATCACTTATACCCAAAGCATCCGCCGCAATATTTTTGAACATAGATTTGCCTCTGCGATCGCATGAATAAGATTAACTGCATTATATCCCAGATTCCCCACTTCCAAAAAAGTAACGTACTGTACTACATAAATTTCCCTAGATCTATAGTACAAATACTTATTTTTACCTAAATTTAGAGATATAATATTAATTAATTCAGTTAGACAAGGAGATTTTTCTCATGGCACTGATGACAATAAAAGATTTAGAAAACTTACAAGCAACTCTCTCAGAAGCTGGACAGGATTACCAATTAGAACTTGAAAATGGGAAAATTATCGTTATGGGGCCATCAGATATTATCTCTAGCGAAATAGGTGTCCGTTTAATTGCTTTTCTTTTCGCTTGGGTTGAACCTCGTCGCTTAGGGCGAATATTTGACTCCGCAGGGGGTTTTATCATGCCCGATACTAACTTAAAAGCACCAGATGTTTCTTTTGTTCGTGCATCTCAGCTACAACAAAGTGTTCGCTATTTTGCAGAATTAGTTCCTGATTTAGTTGTAGAAATTAAATCTCAAAGTGATCGAGTTAAAACACTAGAAAAAAAACTCAAAAAGTTTTTAGAATTAGGTGCAATTGTGGGAATTTTGATTGACCCTGATGAATTGACTGTTACCGTTTATCGACCGACCGGGGAAACCATCATACTAGCAAATGAAGATATTTTAACTTTACCCGAACTATTCCCAGGTTGGGAATTATCAATTTCTGCATTATGGCCGCCTATTTTTACAGAAGCAGAAGTTAATGATTAATTGATTTTTGATAAAACCCTAATTGATTAAAATTGCATTTCTAACAATTTAAGTTATCAAACCTGTGGCTACAGGCTAGAAGCCTGTAGCACTCTAATTAATTAGAATCCCCAACCAGAGGTTCAATTAAATCAATAATTTGCTCAAATTGAAATTGATGCACCAGTTGAGTTAAGCTTTTAGTGAAACAAGCTTCAGTTTCAGGAATTTCTAAGATTAATCTCATGATTTGCTGCTCATCTGCTTCGAGAACTGCTTGATATAATCTCCGTACCCATTCTTGAGGCATGATTTGAAATTGTTCTGTCGTTAGTCGGGGTAATTCATTAATTATTCCCCCGGTTTGACTATTGCCATCTGTCATATCTTCATAAATATATTTGATTCCTAAATGTTTAGTTAATACCTCAAAAATAGTAGATTCTTTAAAGGGTTTACGCATAAAATCGTCACAGCCCGCCGAGAGAGTAATGGCTTTTTCTTCTTCTAAAACACTCGCAGTTAAAGCAATAATCGCCGTCGCATTCCCTTGAGTCGTTGACTTAATAGATTTAGTGGCTTCATAACCATCCATAATCGGCATT
Source organism: Planktothrix mougeotii LEGE 06226 (assembly GCF_015207485.1). Classification (NCBI taxonomy): domain Bacteria; kingdom Bacillati; phylum Cyanobacteriota; class Cyanophyceae; order Oscillatoriales; family Microcoleaceae; genus Planktothrix; species Planktothrix mougeotii. The sequence goes on along the minus strand of NZ_JADEWU010000010.1, from coordinate 53,482 downwards.
CTCATATCCATAAAAATTAAGTGCGGTTGCCATTGATTCCAAATTGTTATAGCTTCTTGTCCATTACTCGCTGATTTCATCTCAAATCCTAAAGGGGAAAGTAATTTTATTAATAATTGACAATTAATAGGTTTATCATCTACCGTCAAGATTTTGTAAGTCGCTTGACCGGGTGCTAGTGCTAATACTCGTTTAGGATTAATTTGTTGAATTTTAGTTAATTCTTTACCTAATTGTACCGAAATATAAAATTGAAAAGTTGTGCCTTTTTCTAATTCACTTTCTACGGTAATATCTCCCCCCATTAACTGCACAAATTGACGACTAATAGCTAATCCTAATCCGGTTCCTTCTTGGGCTTCTCGTCCTGATTCTGTTTGCGAAAAAGCCTCGAATAAGTTAGTTAATTCTGCTTCAGAAATTCCTTTCCCTGTGTCGCTAATTTGAAAATTTAAAGTCTGATTTTGATTGTCTTTACTTTCCTCGGTATTAACCCTTAAAATGACTTCACCTTTGGATGTAAATTTAATCGCATTCCCTAATAAATTGAGTAAAATTTGACGTAATTTTACTTCATCAGTGTAAATATAACGAGGGAGATTTTCTCCCCGCACAAAAATCAATTCTAAGCCCGCACTAAAGGCTCTTAAATGTAACATATCTTCTAAATCATCTAACAATTGAGAAAGATCAAAATCCTTTTGATTCAGGGTGGTTTTTTTGGCTTCAATTTTAGAAAAATCTAAAACATTATTAATTAAGGTTAATAAATATTCCCCACTGCGATTAATAATCCCCGCATTTTCATATTGTTCTTTAGGTAAATTTGGGGTGCGTAACATTAACTGCGAAAAACCAATAACTGCGTTTAATGGACTCCGTAATTCATGGCTCATATTGGCAATAAAAGCACTTTTAGCCTGATTAGCAACTTCTGCTTTTTCTTTGGCAATAACTAATTCTTCGGTTCTTTGTTCAACTTTTTGCTCCAGGGTTTCTGCATAGTTACGCACATCAGCAACCATTAAATTGAAAGTTTCTGCAAGTTGACCTAATTCGTCTTTACGTTTTAGATCTATTGTTACATTATAATTTTGAGACTGTACTTTTTGAGCGGCGATTTGTAGCTGTTTAATCGGATGCCCTAAATAACGAGCCAAGAGAATCGAAAGTAAGATTGAGAGGATAAAACTAATGGCAATTATGCCGAAGCTGGTGTATTTCAAATTACTGAGTTGGTCTTGCTGACTTCCTGCTATATAATCTAAGCAAAGAAGGGCGATGGTTTTGCCTTGTTTATCCTTAATAGGGATAGCGACTGTAATAGAAGTATAAAAACTATCTGTATAATAGTCTTTAGCAACAAATATTTCACCGTTTTTAAAGGCAAGATCAAAGACAGGAGAATTGGGAACATATAGATTGCCGATGGGATTACCTTGCCACCAACCTTCTGGCTCTTGGGCATCTGAGGCAAGAAATTTTAAAAACTTGTGATCAGGCGACTCTGGAATTGTAATCAGAATATAAGGTAAAATTGAATCGCCATAATCTGAAATATTTTCAGAAGCTGAAATATTTTGTGGATAAACGTCTTTTAATGGTGTTATTTTATTATTATTATTTAGGTTGGCGTAGTGAATTTTTCTAAGAATTTGAACGATCTCTTTACACTCTTTTGTAGACTGATATTTACGAATATTTTCAGGACTCAGACTATTCAATGTACCACCAGGGGGTAATTTTTGTAGCTCTGCCATGGAAAAGTCAGCTTCCTTGTCAATTTCAGCTTTTAATTTGACAATGCTTTCACGATCTTCATTGCTGAATAAAAAGGCACTGGTACTACCAATATCTTTAAGTCGTCCTCTAATTTGTTCCATTACCAATTTAGAAGTAATTGAATAAAAATAGTATAGACTAGCTGTACTAATTCCTGTGGTTAGTAATGTAATTAAAATACCTAATTTTATGCCAAAGGAAATACGCATCGTTAAATTTATAAAGGCAATCATTCTATTATAGGAAAAAAATAATGGGCAAAGCCCATCCTAAAGTTATAAAAAATCCCTGGTAAACCAGGGAAGATCACAAAATTAACACTGATAACTGATAACTGATAACTGATAACTGATAACTGTCTACGCCCCACCGCGCAATTTTTCTAATACACTGCGATCTTGTAACGTAGAGGTATCCCCGGTAATTTCCTGACCCGATGCCAACGATCGCAATAAGCGCCGCATAATCTTCCCAGACCGAGTTTTAGGCAAATCATCCGTAAACCGAATTTCCCCAGGACGAGCTAAAGCGCCAATTTCGCTGACAACGTGCTTTTTAAGTTCCTTGGCTAACTCATCGGAGGCTTCTTTGCCTTCCTCCAAAGTCACAAACGCCACAATATCCTCACCCTTAATATCATCGGGTTTCCCGACGACCGCCGCCTCAGCCACCGCCGGATGGGAGACTAACGCCGACTCAATTTCCATCGTCCCTAAACGGTGTCCCGACACATTGATCACGTCATCCACCCGACCCATAACCCAGAAATAACCATCCCGGTCTTGATGGGCTCCATCTCCGGCAAAATAAAGGTTTCCCCCGTCTTTGGGTTTCAAATATTCCCAATAGGTGCGGCGGAAGCGATCGGGATCACCATACACCGTCCGCATCATTCCCGGCCAGGGATAGCGCACCACCAAATAGCCGCCACTGTCATCGGTTACGGGGTTGCCTTCGGTATCCACAATATCCGTTAAAATTCCAGGGAAAGGTAAAGTTGCCGAACCCGGTTTGGTGGGAGTCGCCCCAGGTAAGGGTGTGATCATAAACCCACCCGTTTCCGTTTGCCACCAAGTATCGACAATGGGGCAATTGCCGTTTCCAATCACGCGATGATACCACATCCAAGCTTCCGGGTTAATGGGTTCTCCAACGGTTCCTAACAGGCGCAGAGACGATAAATTACGGGACTTGGGATGATGTTCGCCCATCTTCATAAACGCCCGAATAGCGGTTGGTGCGGTATAGAAGATCGTCACCCCGTATTTTTCCACCACATCCCAGAAACAACCGGGGTTAGAATTACGCGGGGCTCCTTCATACATTACCGTTGTCGCCCCATTGGATAACGGCCCATACACAATATAACTATGTCCGGTGATCCAACCGACATCGGCAGTACACCAATAAACATCGGTATCCTGTAAGTCAAAAGCCCATTTATTCGTGATGTGGGTGTAGAGGTTATATCCCCCTGTGGTATGGACAACGCCCTTGGGTTTTCCGGTCGTCCCACTGGTGTAGAGGATGAACAGCATATCCTCACTATCCATCGGTTCGGCGGGACAGTCGGCGGATACTCCCTGTTTAAGATCATGCCACCAATGATCCCGTCCCGGTTCCATATTAATTTTTTGGGCCGTTCTCTGCACGACTAAAACGTTTTCAACGTTCTTCGCTCCTGCATCAATGGCTTTATCCACTTGTTCTTTCAGGGGGACAATGGCATCTTTTCGCCAGCCACCATCGGCGGTAATCACCAGTTTAGCTTCTGCATCGACTAAGCGATCTTTTAAGGCTTCAGCACTAAACCCGCCAAAAACAACGGTATGGGGGGCTCCAATGCGGGCACAAGCTAACATGGCGATGGCGGCTTCGGGTATCATGGGCATATAAATGCCAATGCGATCGCCTTTTTTAACCCCTAACTGTTTGAGAACGTTAGCCATTTGGCACACTTCCCGGTGCAGTTGGAAATAAGTTAAGGTGCGAGAGTCTCCGGGCTCCCCTTCCCAAATTAAGGCGGCTTTATTTTTCCGCCAGGTTGTTAAATGACGATCTAAACAATTATAAGAAATGTTAATTTTGCCATTAACAAACCACTTAGCAAAGGGCGGTTGCCAGTCTAAGACTTGATCCCATTTTTGAAACCAATGCAGTTCCGTTTCCGCTAGTTCTGCCCAGAACGCTTCCGGGTTGGCTTTGGCTTTGTTAGAGTCGATTAGGGAGTTACCCCCCTAACCTCTCCTTCAGAACCGTGCATGAAACTTTCGCCTCACACGGCTCCTTGATAACTCCACCTTTGTTATAGGTACGATTCAAAACGGATTCATTTCATAGTTCACAACTTGTTCTAGGGGTATTAATCCTTTCTTTGTTGATGAACCATCCTTAGCCGTTTTTATGTCGTGACAATGTTTATGTAAAAGTTGAAGGTTATCGTAGGTGTCTTTTCCACCTATCGATGTTGGTTTAATTGTGTCCCAACTTCTACAATGTCTGTACTTGTAAAATACAGACCACAGTGAGGACAAATACCCTTTTGTTTTTTGATTAATTTGGAAACTCTGCTAGGAGTTTCAGGATATTCGCCCCTTCGTTTACTCCAGTAAATCCAGTCTCCATTAAACGGACTAGCCTTTCCTTTGACCTTTGTATGCCTTACGATTGGCGTACTGGCGTGGTTGAATAATTCTATTCCGTCTTCTGTACTGAAACACCAATCTTTATCGCCTACTGTTCTCCAGTATTTGTCTTTATTGATGCTCCCTTTTCCCCTCGTTTTTGCCCATGCTCTTAACTTATCGTAGGTTAGTGTATCTACTTTTGAAAAAGTTGCTTTACTAACCACTGTTGAGTAATAGTTTGACCATCCCCTAATAATTGGATTTAGCTTGCTAATTAAAGCAGCTTGTGGGGCTGTCTTATGGGTATCTATTACTTTAGCAATTTTTTCAAGATGAGTTTTGATTTTGGCTTTTGAGGGTGTGATTAATGTCGTAAAACCTAGTAGAGTTCCTTTTGGGTTTTTGGCACATCGGTAGTTGCCTACTCTGTGTTGTTGTATATGGAATCCTAAGAACTCAAACCCAACATTTCCATCAATTTTATTGAGGGTGTGGGTTAATTTTGTTTTACTGGGTTTTAATTCCAATCCCATGTCACTTAACCATTTTGCAATTATCTCTTGACACTTTTTGACTACGTTTAAATCATCATGGATTATTACGAAATCATCGGCGTAACGGATTAAACTTAGGGATTCACGTTTATGCTGTTTGTTTTGTTTCCCTTTTAGAGTTTCGGCGTATTGCTTGACTCTTTCTTCCATACCATGTAGGGCAATATTCGCAAGTAAGGGTGAAATTACCCCTCCCTGTGGTGTACCATCATTAGTAGGAAAAAGTTCTTTTCCGTCCATGTACCCTGCTTTAAGCCATGTCTTTACCAGACGGCTTAATGTAGGGTATGTGTTTATTTTGGAGATTAACGCTTTGTGGTTTATGCGGTCGAAGCATTTGGAGATATCAGCATCAAGTACATATTTGGACTTGTATCTGATACTTAAAAATATTGCTCCTATTGCATCGTGGCAGGAACGTCCTGGTCTGAAACCATAACTGTTTGGCTCAAATTTAGCCTCCCATTCTGGTTCTAACGCGCTTTTTACTAACGCTTGCAATGCGCGGTCATTGATTGTGGGTATCAAGAGTGGACGGGTTTCTGTTGTACCAGGTTTGGGAATATTAACTCTGCGAGTTGGTTTTACCTTATTGGTTAACTTTAATCGTCCTACAAGGCTCATACGTTGTTTTGGGGTCAGAGATTTAACTCCATCCACTCCAGCCGTATTTTTGCCTTGGTTGTCTTGTGTTACCCTGCGAACCGCAATACATTTAGCACTCCAGGAATTAATCAGGGTCTTTTGAAGTTTGCGAACTGCTTTAACATCGCCTCGTTCACTCGCTTGAAATATGCGCTTTTGCAACTTGAAAGTTACCCTTTCCAGCTTGCGCCAGTTAAGGTCTTTCCATTCCACCGTCTGAGTTTTAATCAGCGTTTTAGACATTTGTATTGCTACTTGTTCTATTTCTTTGGAATTACCGAGTATCTGTCAGCATATCCTTGTCATTACAACAAGGCATTCGCTTTTGATACCATCCTTTCCCCATATACCATTCGTTAGCTACTTACTGGACGCACGACCTCTCCAGAGATATACAGGGGTTACTTCGTTCCGATTACACATTTGTTTGAAGTCTTTAGCGTGATGCTATCCACCGGGTTTTTTGGGCGGTGCTTATAAGTCGTTAAGAAATACGCTTATGCCCTATCCTTGCCTTTTGGCTTGGTGTTAATCAAGATTGTTCTTGATTTAGCCATTACACCATCACAACTAACGATGGTTCAGACACATCTTTGCTTTCGCTACGCATGGACTTCTTGCTCAGTAGTTACCAGATTTGGCTTCCAGTAGTTCTACCTTTTTAACCCCGCTTTAGCTTGTTGGTTGCTACCCAATCAAACTAGGGGTTATGCTTTCACCTCAGCACTTGAGGGGTGGGACTTAACTCACGGAGTTTCACCCACAAATGTAATCAGTTATCACCAGTCTTAACAACTGGGTTAACCGTCCCATAAGCTTTTCAGCTTATTTTAGGTTAAACGAATCGCACTTCATAGAGTTGTTTATACTCTTCTAAGCTTTTAATATGAGCATTCTGGGAAAACTCTGGTGTCGGTGCAAATAACCGATTTTCTTGCAAAATGGATTCTATCGTTGGTTGTGACATAATCAGTAATCAGTAATGAGTTATCAGTTATCAGTGTAAGAGTTAAGAGTTAAGGGTTAAGAATGGGCTTGATAATTCTTAACTTTACTGATTACTGATTAAGCTGTGTAGACATTTATAGCCTATAATTTAGTAAGCAAGGACGCTGGCACTACTTATATATAAAGATTTTTGAATCAGAAATTTAGATGCTTAACCGCTTACTGATTACTGTTTACTGATTACTAATTATGGAAATGATTGGTCAACTATTAGATCGAAGATATCGAATTGTGCAAGTCTTAAGTTCGGGGGCCTTTGGACAAACCTATCTGGCTGCGGATACCCGTCGTCCGGGTCATCCCCAATGTGTGGTTAAACAATTACGTCCACCGAGTAATAATTCTAATGTCTTAAAAACAGCACTGCGGTTATTTCGTCAAGAAGCAGAAATATTAGAACGGTTGGGACGACATGATCAAATTCCCCAATTATTAGCTTATTTTGAAGATCATAATCAATTTTATTTGATTGAAGAATTTGTCAGTGGCCATCCGTTGATGAAGGAGTTAGTTCCGGGAAATCCTTGGTCAGAAGAACGAGTGATTTTATTAATTGAAGATATTTTAGAAATTTTGGTTTTTGTTCATGAAAACGAAGTGATTCATCGAGATGTTAATCCTTCTAATTTAATTCGCCGTAAATCTGATGATAAATTAGTTTTAATTGATTTTGGTTCCGTCAAAGAAACCAGTACGCGACTGGCGGATGGCAATGGACAAGCGTTGCGAACTATTGCGACGGGAACCCCTTCTTATATGCCCATTGAACAGTTCCAAGGTCATCCCCAATATAATAGTGATATTTATGCTGTGGGCATGATTGCCATTCAAGCCATTACTGGGTTAGAAGCGTCTGATTTACCCAAATTACAAGATCCGAGCTTATCGAATAACGGAGAATTAAGTTGGCGAAATTATGCTAAAGTCAGTCCAGGATTAGCCCATGTGATTGATAAAATGGTTCATCCTTATTATAGCAAACGTTATGCAACGGTGATCGATGTTTTAGATGATTTAAGAAAAGCCACAGGACGTTCAGGGTTTAATATTAATAAGTTAAAAAACTTTCCCACTTATCAAGAGGAGAAACCACCCATTGAATGGGGTAAAATTATAGCGATCACGACCACGGGCTTAGTCGGTTTAATTGTGATTTTTGGAGTGGTGCAAGTTGCCAATCGTCCCGATCCCATTAAAGCGGAAAATGCCTTAAAAAAAGGGGTAGAAAAAGCAGAGAATGGAGATTCTAAAGGGGCAATTCGATTTTTTAATCAAGCGATCAAACTTAATCCTACTAATCCCGAATTTTATCATAAACGGGCTAATGCTTACTATGACTTGAATGAATTTGATCAAGCTTTGGCAGATTATACCAAAGCCATTGAACTCAATCCTAACTATACAAATGCTTATTTTAATCGGGGTTTAACCCGTTATGATCTGAAGGATTTACCGGGGGCTTTAGGGGATTATAATCAAGTCATTAAACAACAACCTCAAGATGGTGATGCTTTTTATAAAAGAGGTTTAGTTTATTATGAGATGGAAGATTATGAGAATGCTATTCAAGATTATAATACGGTTTTAAAACTGCAACCTGAACAAGCGAAAGCTTATCGCGCTAGAGGAACTGCACGGGTAAAATCAGGGGATTTACAAGGAGGAATGGCTGATTATACCCAAGCTATTCAGATCGAACCTAAAAACCCGATTGGATATTATGATCGAGGTCGATCCAGATTTCATTTAGGAGATTATCAAGGCGCTTTAGGAGATTATAATACCGTCTTACAACTTGATCCCAATAATGCTGAAGCCTACGCTAATCGCTGTAGTGTTTATATTAATTTATGGAACTATAATCAAGCAATTACAGACTGTACGGAAGCCATTAACCGTGTTCCGAATGAAGTGGCTTATAATAACCGTTGTATTGCCTATTTAAACCTCAAAGATTATTCAAAAGCCATCGAAGATTGCTCAAAAGCAATTGAACTGACAGGGAATGATTATAAAGCTTATAGTAATCGAGGATTAGCTCGTTTTGGTGCTCAAGATTATGAAGGATCAATTGCTGATTATACCAGGGGTATTAATATTAATCCGAATGATGCTGAAGCCTATGGAAATCGCGCTCAAGTTTATGTTAAAATGAAAAATTATGATCAAGCGATCGCCGATTATGCTCAAGCCATTCGTCTGAAACCTAATTATGCAGGTGCCTATTATGGTCGGGGATTAGTTCGGGTTGAAATTGGGGATAAAAGCGGTGCAATTAGCGATTTTGAACAGGCGGGGAAACTCTATTTGGAACAAGGCTTAACCGGGGGTTATAAAGATGCCCAGTTCCAAATGAAAAAATTAGAATAAAGGTGTTAGTCGAGTTTATCGACCAATGGGATGCTTAAAACCAGAGGCTTTAAATTGTTTGAGTTGTAAAGGAGGTTCCAGGTTAGAGGGAATGGAAATTCTAAATTCAAAATCACTAATCCCTGGAGGAACAATATCAATGCTTCCTAAACGTCCTCGATTTTGCATCACGGGATTATTGGTAGCATCATAAATCCGACCAAAAATATCAGCATCGACAACGACTTTCCCCGATGTATTATTAGCTTTTCCCGTAATAATAAAACAGTAAGCATCTTGGCTCGAACCACTAGAAACGGCACCTTCTGCTAATTCCGGGGGACAATCTTTATAACTTAAATCTTGGAGTTGAATGGGAATTAATGCCCAAGCGGGAGAAGTCCAAAAGCTGGTGATTAAAAACCAGAAACAGGCGCCAACAATAACCGATAAAGTTCTGAATTTCATAGACGATAAAAAGGGCGATCAAACCCAAAATTGACGGAAAGATTGAGTCTTTTTAGGACTCTAAATAGTGCTGTAGAGACTGACGCATGATTTCAACAGGAACAGGTTGCTGTAACCACAATTGTAAAGCGGCGGCTCCCTGCTGTATTAACATGGGTAGTCCATTTAAAATCATCGCACCTCTGGCGGCGGCTAAATTTAAAAATTCAGTCGTTCGAGGAATATAAATTAAATCATAGGCGATCGCACCTAATTTAATCTGATCCATCACCGATGCTTCAACGGGAGACTCCCCAACGTGGGGATACATTCCCACCGGGGTCGTATTCACCAGTAAGTCGGCTTGAGGTAGTAAGCTCGATAATTGATCCCAAGGACAGGTTTTAACCGCAACGGCTAAAGGAGACACCCGCCAACTGTCTTGGAAGGTTGCTAATTTCTGCGGGTCACGACCGACCACATAAATTTCCTTGATTCCTAATTCTACACATCCCGCTACAACCGCCCTCGCCGCCCCGCCATAACCGAGAATGACCGCCAGTTTATCATTCCACTGTTGATGATACACTTCTAAGGGCGTAAGAAACCCTACAACATCGGTATTGGTGCCACTCCAGCCGTTATGGGTACACCAAACCGTATTCACTGCACCTACGGATTGTGCTAAAGTTGTTACCTCGGATAAAAAGGGTAAAATCGCCTGTTTGTGAGGAATTGTTACATTAAATCCTTGTACACCAATGGCGGCAAATCCTTCAAGAGCGGTTTTTAAATTAGGGGGGGAAATGGCAAAAGGAAGGTAAACATAATCTACACCCAAATGGGCGATCGCCGCATTCTGCATCACTGGAGACAGCGAATGTTCAATGGGATAACCTATCACCCCTAATAGTTTCGTAGTTCCTTTAATCATTTCGCTCCCCTTGCCTTAATCTTAATAAGAGTAAACGCCAGATACAAGATTAAAATGCGGGTGTAATTCAGTTAGAGAATATTCCATTCAGGAGGTGAGCGGAGTGAAGCGGACGATGGGACTCGAACCCACGACGTTCACCTTGGGAAGGTGACATTCTACCACTGAATTACGTCCGCGAATTTTTCAAACCTTATTGAATTATAACATAATTTCCCTAATTTTCAATAGTCGCAATCGGTGAAACCCGAAAAACCCGTGAGCAGTCAGGCTAGAATTAGCAAGGGAACTCACGGGTCAGGAAGAGCTTAAATTAATTCAGAGTTGGTTGTGATAATCGGTTTTTGAGCATCACTGGGGTTCGTGTCGAGCATTTCATCACTATAGGCGGGAGGAGTAATCAGTGTTAAAGCTTGTTGTAAGGCTTCTTTCCGTTGCAGAATTAAATGATGAGAAGGGATCATATCTAAAATCTTAAAGCGTTCTAAGCGTTGTTTAATCTTACCTGCGGCGCCAACGATAAAGACGTGACGACCTTTATCCACAGCATCCTTAATCGCATTTTCAATCGCCAAAGAAGCCGTAACCCCCAACATCGGGACATCGCTTAAGTCAAAAATCAGCACATCATAATTTTGGGCTACGGATTCTTCACGGGCAATGGCCTTCGCTACTCCAAAAATCATCGGGCCACTGAGATAGAATAACAATACTCGACCTTGACCCGCCGCGAGTAACTGTTTTTCTTCCGGGCTCATGACAATGGCATCATCTTCATCACTAATGGCTTTCACATCTTGAGCTTGCATATCGCTCAAACGTTCAATAGTGAGAATATTAGCAATAAATACCCCCACACCCACAGCAACAATTAAGTCAACAAATACCGTTAATAGCATCACGCCGTACATAATAATCGCGCCTTTGGCGGAAACGGCGTGAGCACGTTTGAGGAAACTCCAATCGAGAATATCAATCCCCACTTTCAAAGCAATTCCAGCTAACACCGCCATCGGAATACTTTGGGTAAGACTGGCGGCGCCTAAAATCACAATCAGCAGAATCACTGCACGGGTAATCCCAGATAAGGCACTTCTAGCACCCGTTTGGATATTAACAACAGTTCCCATGGTGGCACCAGCACCGGGTAATCCGCCACAAATTCCTGACACCATATTGGCAATCCCTTGACCAATTAATTCTTTATTAGAATCATGTTGAGTCCGGGTAATACTATCCGCAATTACGGCCGTTAATAACGTATCAATACAACCTAACATCCCCAACATTACCCCATCCACTAACATGATGGTCAGTTGGTCGAAGCTAAATACAGGCATTTGCAGGGTGGGGAGTCCGGTGGGAATTTCACCAATGCGACGAATATCAACCCCTTGGAAAAAGATTAAAGAAACAACTGTACCAATGACTAATGCTACTAATTGAGGGGGAACAATTCGCTTAAATTTGGATGGCATTAGGAAAATAATTGCCAAGGTTAAGCCTGCCAATGTGGCGTCTACAGGATTGATATTTGTCAATAGTTCCGGTAGGCTTTGGATGGTTCCCAAGACACCGCCCTTGGGTGTGGCTTGCCCTAGAAACGGTGGGATTTGTAAGATGATTAAAATGATCCCAATCCCCGACATAAAGCCGGAAATCACGCTATATGGCATCAAGGTAATATATTTACCCAGTTTGAATACCCCAAAAATAATTTGAAATAACCCCGCAATCATGACAACGGTAAACGCCATTGCCAAACCGTTATCGGGGTCTTTTGCCATAAAACTGGCGACAATGGTGGTCATTACCACCGTCATTGGGCCAGTGGGTTCGGAAATTAACGTGGGTGTGCCTCCGAATAAAGCGGCGAAAAAGCCCACACAGACTGCACCGTAAAGACCCGCAACCGGGCCAACACCGGAGGCTACCCCGAAAGCCAAGGCAAGGGGTAGGGAGACAATGGCGGCGGTCAGTCCCCCGAATAGATCCCCCCGTAGATTATCAAACTTGATCTGGTTGAAGACTTGCATAGAGAAATATTAGGCTCCTGTTATTGTTTTTTGACTATTGTTAAAACATGGACTATTGATTTTTATCTATCGTGAAGCTTATCATTATCCCAACAGCGATCGCAAGCTCTCATTGAAAAATTTTTATCCTGAAATCTGCAATTGCCAGGAAGCCCAACCAGAAGCAACTTGACGGAATCGGAACTTTAACGGGTTAGGGCTAAAAGTATTGAATAAAAAAACAACTTAGATCAGGGTGAATCAGTTATAATCTATCCAGGAATTCATCTAATCGATTTAAGTTCAATTTCCTCAAAATCCTGATGGTGTAAAGATTTTCGGGAATTTCGACCTTTAACAAGTGTAGATAACTTTTACTTATATAGTTTTTGGTTTATACAAAACGATAAATTTATTGATTTATATCTATAATAAAAACAGCAGGAACCTTGGACAGCTTTTGATTTCATAACCCTAATGACTCAAGGAGGGATAGACTCTTGATGCAGGCAACTTTACATCAATTAAAAGTATTCGAGGCGGTGGCGCGTCATAGTAGCTTTACGAAAGCCGCTGAGGAATTGATGATTACACAACCAACGGTTTCAACTCAAGTTAAACAACTGACTCAAACCATTGGTTTACCCTTATTTGAACAAATTGGCAAGCAATTGTATCTGACTGAAGCCGGAGAAGCGTTGCTATCTACTTGTCAGAATATTTTTGAACAGTTGGATAATTTAGAAATGCAAGTGGCTTCGTTAAAAGGAACAAAACAAGGTCGCTTGCGGTTAGGCGTTGTTTCAACAGCTAAATATTTTGTCCCCAGAGTCTTAGGGCATTTTTGTCAACAATATCCAGGGATTGATATTGCTTTACAGGTGACGAATCATGCGACCTTAATTCAACGAATGCAAGACAATCAAGATGATTTGTATATCCTGAGTCAACCTCCTGAAGATTTAGCATTATCCAGTCAACCGTTTTTAGATAATCCCTTAGTGGTTGTATCCCGACAAGATCATCCTCTAGCGGGAGAAAAAAATATTCCGATTAAATCTTTAGCGGGAGAACCCTTTATTATGCGAGAACAAGGTTCAGGAACAAGACAATCAGTTCAAAAGCTATTTGAACGGTATAAAGTTGGGGTGAAAGTTCGTTTAGAATTAGGCAGTAATGAAGCGATTAAACAAGCGATCGCAGGAGGTTTAGGGCTTTCGGTTTTATCTCAACATACCTTAATTGCAGAACAGTTAATGGGGGAATTAACAATTTTAGATGTACAACATTTTCCGATTCATCTGCGGTGGTATGTCACTCATTTAGAAGGAAAACAACTGTCTATTATTGCCGAAACTTTTTTAAAATTTTTATTAGAAAATAGTAATCATGTTCCCCTATTAGGAACCCTGGCTTTACAGAGTGGAACGTTACTCGGAAATCATCAGGTAGATTTAGTTAAACTGGGATAAAATCGGTTATCTTTAGAAAAGCAAATAACATTTTACTTCATCTAAAGATAACCTGTAGGGGCGAGGTTTTCTCGCCCTTAACGGCTTGAAATCCTCCTAATTAAAACCCCGGTTTCTTGACATAATTTGAGTGCGATCGCGGGGTTAGGGCGGGAGAACCCCGCCCCTACGATGATTTATTCAGGGTCATCAGTCCGATCGCGGGTTTAGGGCGGGAGAACCCCGCCCCTACGATGATTTATTCATCATCATGGGCAAACCGACGATAGAGGAAATCGAGGGCATAATTTCTGAGGTTATAATATTCGGGATCTTCCATAATTTGAGTGCGATCGCGAGGACGTTCAAAGGGAATTTCTAAAATTTCTCCAATAGTTGCAGAGGGGCCATTAGTCATCATCACTAAGCGATCTGCGAGGAATAATGCTTCATCAATATCATGGGTAATCATTAACACCGTACAGCGATGATCATTCCAAATTTTTAACAATTCTTCCTGCAATTCTTCCTTAGTAATTGCATCCAAAGCCCCAAAAGGTTCATCTAAAATTAACACTTCAGGACGAATAGCTAACGCTCGTGCGATCGCCGCCCGTTGTTTCATTCCTCCCGAAATTTGAGGGGGTTTTTTCTCGGCGGCTTCTGATAATCCCACCATCGCTAAATGATCTCGAACAATAGCATTTTTTTCAACTTCTGATTTATTGGGATGAACCGCATTAACGGCTAAATAAACATTTTCAAAGACCGTCCGCCAAGGTAATAAGGCATAGTTTTGAAACACCACCATCCGGTCTGGCCCTGGTTTTAAAATCGGTTTTGAGCGTAATGTAACTTTTCCATCTGAAGGAGTATTAAACCCCGAAACCATATTTAATAAAGTAGACTTTCCACACCCGGAATGCCCGATCACGCAAATAAATTCCCCTTCATTTATCGTGAGATTAACATCTTTTAAAACGGTGTACGGCCCTTTAGCAGTGGGATAAACCTTAGAAACGTGATCAAACACTAAATAAGGCTGATTTTTCCCCAGGGATTTTTTCGTAAATTTTTTACCAAAGGTAGACACAGAACTTTTAGCAGTAGTCATGGTTAATTTTTCCTGAATTTTAAATTTCACGATTTATTTAAAGATATAGAAACCGGGTTTCTTAGCAGAAATTTTTACTCATTAGCAAAAATCAAGGGAGAAACCCGGTTTCTGAAGACCTCAAAAATCAAGGGAGAAACCCGGTTTCTGAAGTCAAGCCACTTTAATTCGGGGATAATCTAAAACAACTTCTGTCACTGTAAAATCCCGTTTAATTTTCAAACTATTGAGATAACCAATGGGATCTTCAGTATCAAATTTTGTACCATCAAATAATTGAATAGCGCCCCGACTATAACTAATTTCAGAAAGTCCTAATTCACGGGCGGCGGTACTAAAAGCACCCACCGCACATAAGCGTTCTAAAATTTCCACCCAGTTGCGGGGGAAGGGAGTATGTCCCCAACGGGCCATTTGAACCATGTGCCACAATTGTTCGGTGCGGCTGGGACGGTTGACGCCTTCGCCGAAAAACTGATGATGGGCATATTGACGCATGGGTTGATCCAAATTGCACGCGGTATCATTGGGGTCAGCTAATTGAATATATTCGGCGCGAGTGCCCAGATACGTCCGTTGGGCTAAAATTTGGCGAATTTCATTGGCATTTTCCGGGTCAGCACAATAGGCGGACGCCTCTAACAACGATTTCACTAAGGCAATATGGGTATTGGGATAAGCGGCGGCCCAGTCTTCCCGCACCCCTAAGACTTTTCCAGGGTGTCCGGGCCAAATTTCTAAGTCCGTCGCCACCGTAAACCCGACGTCCTCCATCATCGCCCGCAGGTTCCAAGGTTCCCCGACGCAGAACCCGTCAATGGTGCCGCCTTGTAAGTCCACCACCATTTGGGCGGGGGGAATGGGTAACAGTTCCACATCATGGTCAGGGTCAATACCCCCCGATGCTAACCAATACCGCAGTAACAGGTTGTGCATGGAACTGGGATGGACAACCCCCATGCGGTGTTGTTGTCCAGGGGATTTTAATAACATCCGTTTGAAGTCGGCTAGGCTGTAAATTCCTTGGTCATAGAAGCGACGGGCGAGGGTAATGGCGTTGCCGTTGCGGGTCATGGTAAGGGATGTAATCACCGTTACAGGCTTGGTGTCATCCCCCCCCAAGGTCATCCATAAAGGCATCCCAGAGGGCATCTGAGCCGCGTCTAAATAGCCTCCTGCGATGCCATCGCTAATGCCGCGCCAACTGCTTTCCCGCACTAGATGGACTTCATCTAAACCGTGTTTTTCAAAAAATCCTAATTCTTTAGCAACGGCGAGGGGAGCACAGGCGGTGAGAGGAACAAAACCGAGTTCTAAATTAATTTTTTCTAAGCCATGACGGGATAAAATTTTATTCTTTTTGGCCCGCATTTTTTTGATCAGTTTTTGTTGGTTGAGGAAATAAATCATTTCACTCCGCAAGCGATAGTAACTGGGGTGTTCTACGACTTGCATCCGTTGACGGGGGCGAGGAATATCGACTTCTAAAATTTGTCCGATTTTTGATTCGGGGCCGTTGGTTAACATCACAATTCGGTCGGAAAGTAACACGGCTTCATCGACATCGTGAGTCACCATTAAGGCACTGATTTGATTATCTTGGCAAATCTTCATTAATTGTTCTTGAAGATTACCCCGTGTTAAGGCGTCTAAGGCTCCAAAAGGTTCATCTAATAACAATAATTTCGGGCGTAAGGCGAGGGCACGAGCGATCGCAACTCGTTGTTTCATTCCCCCGGATAATTGGGCGGGATATTTATCAACTGCATGGCGTAAACCGACTAAATCAATATGACTTTCGATGATAGTTTTTCGCTCTGCCAAGGGTAATCCTTTCATAACAGAATCAACCGCTAAGGCAATATTTTCTCGGACGGTTCTCCAAGGTAATAAGGAATAGTTTTGAAACACCACCATCCGATCTGGCCCTGGTTTGGTGATTTTTTGACCTTCAATGGTGACAATTCCTTCTGAGGGTAAATCTAACCCAGCTACCATATTTAATAAGGTGGATTTTCCGCAACCTGAGTGCCCAATTAAGGAAACAAATTCACCTTTTTTGATTTGTAAATCAATGCCTTTGAGGGCTATATATTGACCGCCTCCGGCTAAAGGAAAGACTTTATCAATTTGTTCGACTTCGATTAACGGTTTTGCCATGATTTTAACTCCTTAGTAATGATTGGGGGATGGTGTGTGGGGGTTGGGCGGGGGAACCCCGCCCCTACGGGTTTACTTTCTTTCACCGGGAACAATTAATTGTTGAATGTAGCCAATTCCTCGGTCTAAGAGTAAACCCACAGCACCGATATAAACGACGGCTAAAAGAATGTCACTGATATAGTTTTGTTGGTAAGCATCCCAGATAAAGAAACCAATTCCGACGATACCAGACATCACGATTTCAGCAGCAATAATCGCTAACCAAGCTAAACCAACGGCAATTCTTAATCCCGTGAAAATGTAAGGTAAAGCAGAAGGAAACAGAATATTTAAGTAATATTCTTTTCGAGATAACTGCAACACACGGGCAACGTTATTGTAATCATCAGGAATTTGTTTAACGCCTTCTTTAGTGTTGATTAAAATCGGCCAAACGGAAGTAATGAAAATCACGAAAATCGCGGCGGGTTGGTTTTGTTGAAAGGCGACTAAGGCAATGGGAACCCAGGCTAAAGGTGCAACCATGCGTAAGAATTGAAATAAGGGATCTAAGGCTTTATCTAATATGGGGTTTGTTCCGACTAAAATACCGACGCTAATACCAACAATGGCAGCAATTGAATAGCCTTGAGCTACCCGTCCTAAACTGGCTAAGGTTTGCCAAAATAAGCCTTTATCTAAACCTCCTCGGTCATAGAAGGGATACATTAATAAAATGCGGGTTTGTTCATTTGTTACCACACTCAACGGCCCAGGCAAACGGGTAATTCCTGATAGGGATAAAAGTTGCCAAACTATTAAAAAACCCAGGGTTCCCATTAAGGGGAGAATAATATTTTGTGAGTTCTTTTTCCAAAATTCACCGAGGTTATCCGCAAAGCTATTTCCATTTCCTCTTCTTTTGGCTACGCTTGTCATTTTGTTACAACTCCTTGAAAGTTTTTTCGGTTTACAATAAGAATGGGGAAGATTTACTTTTCAAGAATTAAGAATTATCTATAATTTCTATAGCTTTATTCTTAATTCTGAAGTGATGACTATACTTTTTTGATGGTTAAACTTTGAAGATAAGCTTCAGGATTTGCTGGGTCAAAGGTAATGCCATCAAAGAATTTTTCAACCCCTCTTGAAGTTGAAGTGGGGATATCAGCCGTAAATCCAGCTTCTTGAGCCGCTTCCCGCCAAATATCCTCACGATTTACCTTATCTACTAAGGCTTTAGCTTGAGCAATATCTTGAATTTGACCTTGATGGAAACCCCAACGAATGCTTTCAGTTAAAAACCATAAATCATGGCTTTTATAGGGATAGGAAACATTGCCAATGGGATCTTTCCAATATAAGGGGCCTTTATTAAAGTCTTGAATGGCTGGTTTTCCATCTCCCATCTGATAGTTTCCTTGATAGGGAGGAGTGATCACATCTTTGGGAATATTAAAATAATTCCGACCAGAAACAATTGTGATTAATTCGGCTCGATTTTCTGGTTTATCACACCATTGTTGGGCTTCCATTAAGCCTTTTAATAGGGCTTTTGTTGCCTTGGGATTTTTATCAACCCAGTCGGCACGAATGGCTAAATATTCTTCAGGATGGTAGGGCCAAACTTCGGTGGTTAAACAGGACATAAACCCGATATTATCGTTAACAATTCGATAGGGCCAAGGGTCGCCTGTACTAAAGGCATCCATCGTTCCATTCCGCATTCCCTGAACCGTTTCTGCGGGAGGAACTGCGATTAAATCAATATCAACATCGGGGTCAATTCCTCCGGCTGCTAACCAATAGCGAATCCAAAAATCTTGGTTAACATTGGGGAAGGTATGAGCCGCTTTAAATTTACGTCCAGTGGTACTGGGAAAACTGCGAATATATTCAGCAGCATTGTTAATATCTAAGCCGATCCCTTTCCCTAAATGGGTATTTGCAATTGCGACACCATTGCCATTTGTATTTAATTGAGCTAAGACATACATAGGAACTTTTTTGCCCCCGGTAATAATGCCTTCTGTCATTAAATGGGGCATGGGCATTTGCCATTGTCCGCCATCAATTCCGCCCCCACTTGAGCCAATAGTTACGTTATCCCGTGCAGAGGCCCAGTTTGCTTGTTTGGAAACTTCAACATCACTCATTCCATACTTAGCAAAAAAGCCTTTTTCTTTAGCAATAATTAATGGGGCAGATTCCACAATGGGAATAAAACCAAGTTTAATTTTTGTGACTTCTGGAGCTTGTTCTGGACTAATATTTGCCACGGGAACTGCCGTTGCTGCGGGTGAACTTCCAGCATTAGCGGTGGGTTCGGGGGGGTTGCCTAAACACCCTTTTAAAAAGATGGTACTAGCAGCAGAAACTCCGGCTGTAATTAAAAATTTTCTGCGAGAATAATGGTTTGAAAATTGAGACATAGACCCTCCTAACAACCTGCCTTTAAAACAATAGGTTGCTACTTACAAAATAGGTTTTGTAGTAGTTAAATCATTGAACACAAGGGATCTAGCTTGTCCTGAAAGGCAATAAGCTAGATTAAGCATCACCCTACCGTTAAGGTGACTTTGGCTAGAGCCGAATTAATTAAGAAGTCGTGTTAAGACTGTTCTTATCTATAAAGATAACAGCTTTTTTCCAATATGTCACTACTTTTTAGTGTCAAATTTTTATTTTTTCTTAAATATAGTGATCAAGTTTAGCTTATCATTCATCACTTTATTTGACCAAAATTTATATTTTCAATAATTAAAAGTTATCAAAAATGGCAATTTGAGGCAAAATCGGCTACTAAAACAATAATTCTGTTGCTTAAGTTGACCAAAAACCACTGCGTTATAGATATTGATAAGAAACAATACTCAATAAACTTGACATAGATAAGAGTCTATGAAGATAAAACGGGAAGATAGAGCAGGGGGAGCAGGGGAAGCAGGGGAAGTGGAGGGACGTTAGCTCTACCCTCGCTCAAGATTTTGAACCGTAAACGCACTGATAACTGATAACTGATAACTGATAACTGATCATCAAAGCAAACCCAACTGTTGTAATGCGACTTCTGCGGCTCTTTTCTCCGCATCCTGTTTTCGGCGTCCTTTCCCATAACCATATACTTTGTCCCTAACCCGAACTTCTGTCCGAAATTCCTTGGCGTGATCTGGCCCAGATTCTCCGACGACATAATATTTCGGGTTTTCACCGTATTCCGCTAAGGCCCATTGTTGAAAGCGGTTTTTACAATCAATTAAGGTTTGGGGTGTTGTTTCTGCTTGGGGAAAAATAATTTCATTGACAACAGCCGAAAATAAAGGATAAATAAAATCTCGAACTGCATCAATATTCGTATCTAAATAATAAGCACCAATATAAGCTTCAAAAGCATCACTCAGTAAAGCGGGGTTAGTTCGTCCCCCATCTCGAATGGCTCCTTTTCCTAACCGTAATAATTCCCCTAAATTAAATTGAATCGCAAATTTAGCGAGTTGTTTTTCATCGACTAACGCTGACCGTAAGCGCGTCATATTCGCTTCACTCATTTTAGTCATATTTTCAGGATAACGTTTTTTAAATAGCAATTCTCCGACTAAAAATCCTAAGACCGCATCCCCTAAAAATTCTAATCGTTCATTATCTTCTCCTACATTGGGATGTTCATTAATATAGGAACGATGGGTAAGGGCTTGTAGTCGTAATTGTTCGTTTTTGATTTCGGGTAGTTTTGTCATCATTATATAGAAATCCGTATAAGATTTATGATTCAATATTGTAGGGGTTTGGAAACCCAACCCAACCATAAAAACGGTTTGGATTGACATTACCCCTACAATAAAATATTACAACCTTAGTGCGGATTGCTATATCGGATTAAAGCGATCGCTATTTTTCTAAATTGTAACTAAAATCAACTCTCCATTGCGATTTTGAATAATTCCCTCCTGAATTACTGCGTCTACAAATTTACTAAATTTAGAAAAATTTTTTCCATCAGGCTTGCGTATCAATGAGCCTTTTTGATAGTGGCTAAAATGGGGATTATTCTGCATTAAGTTACTAACACGAGATAAAATAGCACGTTTTCCCTTAACTTGAGCCATTTTGATCGCTGCAATTAAACAGTGTTTTGCTTCTTCATAGGAAATTATTTCTGAGGAAGAATTCGTTTGATTAGGCAGAAGATTAAGTTTTTCTATTTTGAATAAATCGTCAATATTATAAAATTGATCAGCCTGATTTTTTAAGGTGATTTGAACATTATGATGTGCTAAAATGATTACTATCTTTCCCTGAGATTTTAAATTTTTTATCAACCCTAAATAATCTTTATCTCCTGTCATTAAAATTATAATTTCAATCCCCGGATTATTTAAAGTTTCTAGCTGGCAATCTTGGATTATTTTTTTATCTACAGCATTTTTTCTCCCAGAAGGAATGTTAATTGGTTCAAACCCTGAACGATAAATTAATTTTTCTAATTTTTCATTTTCTTTTCTCCAGTAAGCATAAGCTTTCTTTAACACGATTTGACCTTTTTGATTTAACCATTGATTCAAAAGTTTGATTTTTTCAGGAGAAATCCGAACATTTTGAACATCCCAATAAATTGCCAAGCGAGGTTTCATACTACCTTCTTAATATTTTAATAAATGGATGCCTAGCATTCATAAAGTTTGTAATTCTAACCCTTCAGACCCTTGGTGTAAATTAAAGTATATTATTTCCAAGTCCAAAATAGAACTCGAAAACTGATCCTGTCAGCACCAGAGCTAATGTATTGAATTAAAACCCTAAGTTGAGAGTGGTTTTGGCTTAAATCTCAAGTATCGGAATCAAAGATATCAACACAAATCACTAATATCTTAGCTGTGTTGGTATCTCGTTTGTATACCTCTTGATTCCGAGACATGAGGCAGAAGTCAATTTCCGGCTCAATGCCAGGTGATTCTACTATAATCAAGCCCTCTAAGAATGTCAAGTCTTTTATTGCCAAAGCTTAAACTCCAACAGAGTCACGACTTCTCCGTTGGAGTCTAAAAACTTGTTACACAGGTAGAGTGGGCAAAAACTAGGCTTAATCTTAAGAAAAACCCAGTTTTTGATCACTATTTCAAACAGAAGCTTTTTTTAAACACCCAAGTTTGATCTCAATTGAGATTAAACTTTATGGAACCAGATTATGAGTTTTCTTCATTATCTTGATTATTTTGTTCATTATCATTATCTTTTTTATGGCTATTTTTACCTCCTTTACGACCAATAGCAGCCATGTGTTCGCGATCTTGGCTGACTGCTTTACCACCTTTGCGACCCGCTTCTCTGGCCTCTTCAGGAGTAAATTCATGAGCGCGGCCTGACTCATGGGCTGCTTTACCGCCTTTGCTGGCTATCTCCCGTTGTTTTTCTTCATCCATGGAAGCAAATCCACGTTTTTCTGTCGCCATGATTTTCTCCTTATCTTTTCTTGATTGGCTAAACACTACTGTATCTCTCTGATTAAGGTTTACCTTCTACCAGAAGACAGAGTTAACTTCTTCCACTAATAAACTGAAAGATAGAATAATTTAACCGTCAACTTATTCCTTAGTCAACGTCCAATAATCCCTAGAAATTGGCTCTGATCACAAAATTTATCAAATTTGTGATAAATCCTCCATTTCCCTCACTAAAACAGCCAATTCTTACACTCCGTCAAGGTTAGCCCAAAATACTGATAAAAGGATTGAGATTAATCCGAGAGTTTCTACTATTAATTATAGCATTACTCAATTAATTTGTGTATAAGGTTGCCCCGATTGAATCACTAGGCAATTGATCCCAGACTTTATCGCTGTGAAACCTCCTTAACAATATCACTCTTTTATCTAGGGTATTTTTATATTTTAAAGTATATCAATAAATCGAGATTTTAAGTTAAATATTGCCGAAACTCAGTCGGAAATTAATAAATAATTGTATAAAATAAATCTTTCATTTTTTCCTTTCCGACTTGAGCAAATAATTCATCAATAGAACTGGCATCTGCAATTAAATTCCCTTTTTCTAACGCCACCCATCTCCCCCGATAATGTTGGCGATGTTGAATCACCCAATTAAGATTTAAGGGTGTATCTGGATTGGGAGCAAGTTGATGAAAGGGCAAATTTCGAGAAGCTAAAATTCGAGCATAGCGTTGAATTTTTTCATGATTAGGATAATCTTGACTCGCTTGGGCACAGAGGGTTTTTGCTTGATTAAAATTCCCTTGACTTAATGCCCAATCAATAGCTCGAATGACTTCTTCGGGTGTATCAGAATTCATACTGTTGACTGTTGATTGTTGACGGTTGACCCTTGGTTGTTGACCGACAACCAAAATCCTCTTTATCCCCTTGTCCCCTCATCCTCAATCTTGCTTTCTGACCCCTGTATCCAATCTTGCCACAAATCAGGACGACGCTCACGGGTGCGCTGAAGTTGCTGTTGTTTTCGCCATTGCTCAATTTTCTGATGATTTCCTGATAATAAAACATCAGGAACTCGCATTCCTCGAAACTCCGCAGGTCGAGTATAGTGAGGGTAATCCAGTAACCCATCTTCAAAGCTTTCTGCTTTGAGAGACTCCTGTTTGCCAACCGTTCCCGGTAATAATCGCACAACTCCATTAATCAGTGCCATTGCTGGAATTTCGCCTCCAGTCAGGACAAAATCCCCTAAAGAAACTTCACGGGTGACTAAGGACAAAATGCGTTCATCGATACCTTCATAATGCCCACAAATTAAAACAATCTGATCAAAATTTAAAGCTAAATTGCGGAATAACCCTTGGTGCATTTTTTCCCCTTGGGGCGTTAAAAAAATCACTTCTCGACGAGGAAGTTGGGGTAAGGATTCAACGGCTGCATAAATCGGTTCAGGTTTCAAGACCATCCCCACACCACCGCCATAGGACTCATCATCCACCCGGCGATGCTTATCCGATGCAAAATCACGGGGATTCACTAAATGGACATCAGCAATTTGCTTTGCTAAAGCTTTACCCAAAAGACCTGAATTCAGGGGAGAGGCAAAAAAGTCGGGAAATAGAGTAATAATGTCAAAACGCACAGTATTTAAGATTGACGAGTGGATCACCTGACCCAAAAAAAAGTTTAAGCAAAAACTTGCACAGAAGATGTCATGCTATATGATAGTCCATAAACTTAAATATTTCTTAATTCGTATCAAAATATACTAAAATGGATTAGCTTTTTTTGATTGGGCAAAGCTACCTGAATCAGGTTTCTCGAAATTTCCCGATCCAATTAGGGGGAGTTTAGGTCGCTTACCCAAGTTACAGATTCATTCAAAAAGATCTGTACTCATTGTAGCCAAATCGAACAACTGTTGGTAACAAGCCGTAGGTGGTGACAAACGCCCCTAATCTTGAACTTATTCTCATGACTAGGAGATACACTATGCAGCAGTTGACATCTCAAGCCCTTGAACACATGATTCCCCAACAAACTAAAACCTCTATTCTCATTATTGGTGGAGCAGAAGACAAAGTTCATGGACGTGAGATTCTGCAAACTTTTTTTCATCGGGCTGGTGCTTCCAATGCCAACCTAGCCATCATTCCTTCTGCCTCCCGCGAACCTGCCATTCAAGGAGAAAGATATCAAAAAATCTTTGAGGAAATGGGGGCCAAATCCATTGAAATTTTTGATATTCGGGAACGTCATCATTGTGAAGAGCCCAAATGGCACGCCTACTTAGAAGGCTGTACCGGGGTATTCATGACAGGGGGTGATCAACTCCGGCTGTATAGTTTATTAGCCGATACCCTGCTGATGGAAAAAATTCGCATTGCCGCCCGACAAGGCCGGATGGCTTTAGCCGGAACCAGTGCGGGGGCTGCCGTTATGGGTCATCACATGATTGCTGGGGGAGGAAGTGGCGAATCTCCTAACCGTTCTCTGGTGGACATGGCAACGGGCTTAGATATTCTACCGGAATTGCTAGTTGATCAACACTTCCACAACCGCAATCGCATGGCACGACTGATCAGTGCGATCGCAGCCCATCCCGATAAAATAGGCATTGGCATTGATGAAGATACCTGTGCCTTATTTGAAGCGGAAGGCTTATTGCGGGTGGTGGGGAAAGGAACGGTTACGATTGTGGATACCCACGAAATGTCCTACACCAATCTGGTGAATGCGGGAGCGACTGATCCCCTGAGTGTATTCAATCTCCGGGTACATATTTTGTCCTATGGCGATCAGTATAACTTCCATTCCCGGCGTCCGAGTTCTGCCCCTAGTGTGTAAACCGTGGACACCGAATCTGGCCGTGGGAGGTTGCCCAGGTTTTTCCCGGTGATTACGATCAGGGAATCCTAACTGAAGCCATTGAGGATTGAAGGTGAGGGAATAGCCTAGGGGAAGTCAGGACAGAAAATTTCCGCCCTTGAACAATTCCTAGGAGCCGGGTTGAAGGTGTTGCTAAACCCTTTAATTAGGGCATCTCTACGGCTCATCAGGCTCCCTGCTTTATTTGATTTTGAGGGTTCAGCTTTGAAAAATTGTAAATCCCCACTGGCCAAACCTCCTAGAATTCAATAGTTTTGAAAAAACTGTTCACTGCAAACAGTTTACAAATCACCTTAGCTTGAAATTGAATAAAGCGGACTATTTCCCTGGAACATTCCTGCATCACGGACTCACACGGATGTCAGCACCCCGCACTCTTTGTGATGGGGCTTGATACCTCTAACTTGAGTTAGTTGACCAGCTATAGTCTTAACTGACTCCGTTATCGGTAAGTGTTAAAGTTCTGTACAGACGCGCCATGGCGCGTCTCTACGATGCGTAGCTAGTCCCAAGCTCTAAAACTCGGCCATTTAAACAGTTTTACGAGGGGTAAGACAGTGATGATCGAGATAGTTACCGACCGATAACATGGGCATTCGCGTAGCGTGTGCGAAGCACTCAGCTAACTTTACCCTAGAAATAGGAGTGGTAGAAATACCAAAAAAACTGGGAATCGGTAAATACAATAATTTTTGTCGATTCCCAATCTAATATTCAAGGGAGAATAAATTCTCCTGAGCGATCACTGAGCGTTCGACTGATCTCACGCGGAAGTCTTGCCGAAGTGTCGTTTTTCCTCCGGGCTCTGAAGAGATGCAGTTTCCAAACTCCCCATTTTTTTATTATGAAAATTCTTAAAATACAAACCTTAAGAGGCCCTAACTACTGGAGCATCCGACGTCATCAACTGATTGTCATGCGCCTAGATTTAGAAGATTTAACTGAACGCTATAGCTGCGATATTCCAGGCTTCTATGAAGGCTTAACGTCTGTTCTCCCTAGTTTGATTGAGCATCACTGTTCACCGGGAGTCCGAGGGGGGTTTCTCAGTCGCGTAGAACGAGGGACGTTAATGGGGCATATTATTGAACACGTTGCCCTGGAACTCCAACAGTTAGCGGGCATGACTGCCGGATTTGGTCGCACCCGTGAAACCTCAAGTCCAGGGATTTTTCAAGTCGCCTTTGAGTATGATAACGAACACGCCGGACGTTATGCAGGAAGAGCCGCTGTCCGCCTATGCCAAAGTATTGTGGATACGGGAACCTATCCAGCCGAAGAACTCACCCAGGATATTGAAGATCTCAAGGAATTAAAAGCCCAAGCCTCCCTCGGCCCTAGCACAGAAGCTATTGTTAAAGAAGCAGAAGCCCGTGATATTCCCTGGCAACAACTGAATGCTCGATTTATGATTCAGTTTGGTTATGGCTGTTATCAAAAACGAATTCAAGCCACACTGAGTAATCAAACCGGAGTATTAGCGGTGGAGTTGGCCTGTGATAAAGAAGGCACGAAACAAATTCTACGGGATGCGGGGGTTCCGGTTCCTAGGGGAACAGTCATTCGCTATTTTGATGAACTGCAAGATGCCATTGATGAAGTTGGGGGTTATCCCATTGCCATTAAACCCCTGGATGGCAACCATGGCCGAGGCATTACCCTGGATATTACCAAATGGGAAACGGCTGCTGCTGCTTACGATGAAGCCAGTAACGCTTCTAAAACCCATAGTGTGATTTTGGAACGCTTCTATACGGGTCGAGATCATCGCGTGTTAGTCGTGAATGGCAAAATGGTGGCTGTAGCAGAACGAGTTCCGGCCCATGTTGTGGGGGATGGCCAATTAACCATTGAACAGTTAATCGAAAAAACCAACCGAGATCCCCGTCGCGGCGATGGCCATGATAACGTCCTCACCCGGATTGTTGTGGATAAAACCGTGCTGTCTATGGTGGCGGAAAAAGGCTATACCCTAGAGAGTGTATTACCGGCTGGGGAAATTTGTTTTCTACGAGCTACCGCTAACTTGAGTACGGGGGGGAGTGCCATTGACCGTACCGATGAAGTGCACCCGGAAAATGCTTGGTTATTTGCTCGCATTGCTAAAATTATCGGTCTGGATATTGCCGGAATTGATGTGGTGACACCGGATATTTCCCAACCTCTGCGGGAAGTGGACGGGGTGATTGTGGAAGTCAACGCCGCACCGGGATTTCGGATGCACGTTGCCCCCAGTGAGGGTTTACCTCGGAATGTGGCGGGGGCAGTGATGGATATGTTATTCCCCCCCGGTCAACCCAGCCGTGTCCCGATTTTAGCGGTGACGGGAACCAATGGAAAAACCACTACCACCCGTTTACTCGCCCATATCATTAAACAAACGGGTTTAGCCGTTGGTTATACCACCACTGATGGTATTTATATTGGCGATCATTTAGCCGAACCCGGAGACAATACTGGCCCCCAAAGCGCCCAATTGATTCTGCGTGATCCAACGGTAGAAGTGGCTGTGCTCGAATGTGCACGGGGGGGAATTCTGCGGGCGGGTTTAGGATTTGATACCTGCGATGTTGGAGTGGTGTTGAATGTGTCGGCGGATCATTTGGGATTGGGGGATATTGATACCATTGAACAAATGGCAAAGGTGAAAAGCGTGGTGGCTGAGGTGGTCATGCCGAAAGGTTATGCGGTGCTGAACGCGGATGATCCCTTAGTGGTACAAATGGCTGAACGGGTTAAAGCCCAAGTTGCTTATTTCACGATGAATCCTGAGAATGAAATTGTCCTCAGACACACGGAATCCGGGGGATTGGCTGCGGTTTATGAAAATGGCTATTTGTCGATTTTAAAAGGGGATTGGACACTCAGAATTGAGCAGGCGGTGAATGTTCCGATCACAATGAAGGGTCGGGCTCCGTTTATGATTGCCAATGCTTTAGCCGCTTGTTTAGCTGCTTTTGCTCAAGGGGTAAAAATTGAGCATATTCGGGCGGGTTTGTCAACCTTTGTGGCTTCCACATCCCAAACCCCAGGACGGATGAATTTATTTAATATGGGTAGCTATCACGCCTTGATTGATTATGCCCATAATGCTGCCAGTTATGCCGCATTAGGGGCTTTTGTGAAAAATTGGCCGGGGCCTCGGATTGGGGTTATTGGTGGCCCTGGCGATCGCCGAGATGAAGATTTTGTGATGTTGGGTCAACTCTCGGCGGATATTTTTGATGAGATTATTGTCAAGGAGGATGATGATACTCGTGGCCGAGAACGGGGTTCGGCGGCGAAATTAATTAGTCAAGGTATTCAGCAGGTCTTAGGACGAGTTCCAGAGCCTCGGATTCGTTATGAAATGATTTTGAATGAAACCGAAGCGATTAATACTGCTTTAGACCGGGCTGGGGCGGGTTCGTTAGTGGTGATTTTACCCGAAAGTGTAAATCGCGCTATTCAATTAATTGAGTCCCGTAACCCGATTAAGGAATCAAACAACAATTCCCATTCTCCGAGTTTAAATTCCTCACCAGTCAGTTTAAAACCTTCTCAAGTTTAATTAGATTATCCCTCAAACCCCCGTAGAGACGCGCCATGGCGCGTCTCTACAGGATACGAATGGGTAGCAAACATTTAAGGATTTTATTTAATCCCAATGGGTATTAAAATTAATTTTCTTCTAATGCCTTTAACAACATTTCTCCCATTTCCTGACACCCGACTAATTTCATGCCCTCAGACATAATATCCCCGGTGCGATATCCCTGATCTAATACTTTTAAAACCGCATTTTCCAACAGATCCGCCGCAACGGGTTGATCTAAACCATAGCGTAACATCATCGCAGCACTCAGGACTTGGGCGAGGGGGTTGGCTTTATCCTGACCCGCAATATCCGGGGCTGAACCATGGACGGGTTCAAAGACGCCAGGGCCAGATTCCCCTAAACTCGCTGAGGGTAACATTCCGATACTTCCCGTTAACATCGCCGCCGCATCGGAGAGAATATCGCCAAATAAGTTCCCCGTAACAATCGTATCAAACTGTTTGGGGGCGCGAACTAACTGCATGGCTGCGTTGTCAACATATAAATGAGATAATTCGACATCGGGGTATTCTGAGGAGAGAAGGGTAATGCGATCGCGCCATAACTGAGAAACATCTAAGACATTCGCCTTATCTACAGAACAAAGTCTACCTCGACGCTTCTGGGCGGTTTCAAACCCCACACGGCCAATGCGATCAATCTCGGATTCCGTATAGGCCATTGTATTAACGCCTCGTTTCTCCCCGGTTTCCGTCTGAAAAATGCCCTTGGGTTGTCCAAAATAAATTCCCCCCGTCAGTTCGCGGACAACCATAATATCCACCCCTTCGACCACTTCTCTTTTCAAAGAAGAGGCATCAATTAAATGGGGTAAAATTGTCGCAGGACGCAAATTCGCAAATAATTTTAATCCCGCCCGTAACCCCAATAACCCGGTTTCGGGCCGTTGATGACGGGGTAAATTGTCCCACTTGTATCCGCCAATGGCTGCCAACAGTACCGCATCACTCTTGAGACACTGTTCTAAGGTTTCTGCTGGTAAGGGTTCCCCGGTAGCATCTATCGCCGCCCCCCCCATCAACGCTTGATGAAAATCGAAAGTAATGCTGAGTTGTTTTCCGACGACTTTTAACGCATCGACAGCCACCGCTATAATTTCAGGGCCGATGCCATCGCCTGGAAGAAGAGTAATGCGGTAGTTTTGACTCATATAGCTCGATAGTAACAAAAAAAGATTAATTAGACGATGTTGAGCATTGTCAGCGATCGCCCAACCTTTAAATATAGCATTCTTGGGTCAAAAAGTCTGAAATTTAGTTTAAAATCAGATTAGAGGAAATTAATCCCTTTTGGAGCAAAGAAGGGAATTCAAACAGAGAAAGGAGGGCAAGGGCATGGCATATCACAAAATTTTAGTGGCAATTGATCGCACTCCCCAAGCAGAGTTTGTCTTTGACCAAGGCTTACAACTGGCTAAACTGTATCAAAGTCAGTTAAAAGTCTTTCATTCTATTACGGTATCACCAATGATTTTAGGTTCCCCTGGAGATTTATATGGTCAACGGTTAAACCAGGTGGCACAAATTCAACATGAATTAATTGAACAGGAAATTAATGAAGTGGCAGGATGGTTATCAACCTTTGTTAATTATGCCGCACAGCAAGGAATTTCCATTGAAACCGAATATCAAATCGGAGAACCGGGCTATTGGATACGAGAAATTACGAAAAAATGGGAGGCTGATTTAATCGTCATTGGCAGACGTAACCGTTCAGAATTAGCCGAATTATTTTTAGGAAGTGTCAGTAATTATACGGTGCATCACGTTAAATGTTCTGTATTAGTTGTACAACAACCCGATGATTAGACAAACGGAGTGTGGGGTGAGTTGAAAAGTTGTTTTATTTTTGGGATAAAAATAGTTTATAAGCTGGGTTTTTATTCTCATCCCAATAGCGATAACCTAAACCGTCTAAAAAGGCTTGCCATTCTGCCATTTCTTCAGGAGGAACCTGCATTCCGACCACAATTCTACCATAATCTGCCCCATTATTGCGATAGTGAAATAAACTAATATTCCAGTTCGGACTCATGGAACAAACGAACTGCATTAACGCCCCTGGACGTTCAGGAAATTCAAACCGATACAGTAATTCATGATGGGCTAAACCCGACCGTCCTCCGACCATGTGCCGCAGGTGTAATTTCGTTAATTCATCATCGGTTAAATCTATGGTTTTAAATCCATTTTGTTCAAAATTTTTGATCATTTCTGCTGCATCAGCCCGATTTTTAATCTGCATTCCGACAAAAATATGGGCTTCTTGTTCATCAGCAATGCGATAGTTAAATTCAGTTAAATTGCGCTTTCCAATACATTCACAAAACTTGCGTAAACTTCCAGGTTCTTCGGGAATTGTCACCGCAAAAATTGCTTCTCGACGTTCTCCAAATTCGGCGCGTTCTGCTACAAATCGTAAGCGATCAAAATTCATATTCGCCCCACAAGCAACAGCAATTAAGGTTTCTCCTTGAATTTGTTCGCGTTCAACATAAGCCTTTGCTCCTGCAATTGCTAAGGCTCCCGCAGGTTCTAAAATTGAACGAGTATCCTCAAAAACATCTTTAATTGCCGCACAAGTATCATCCGTATCTACTAATATAATTTCATCCACATATTCTTGACATAACCGAAAGGTTTCTTCCCCCACTTCTCGCACGGCTACCCCATCAGCAAATAACCCGACTTGTGATAATTTAATTCGATGTCCGGCTTTAAGAGATTGTGACATAGCATCGGCATCAACGGGTTCAACTCCGATGATTTTAATTTCCGGGCGTAATCGTTTAATATAAGCCGCAATTCCTGCAATTAATCCCCCCCCACCAATGGCAACAAAAATAGCATGAATCGGTTGTTGATATTGTCTTAAAATCTCCATACCAATTGTACCTTGTCCGGCAATCACATGGGGGTCATCAAAAGGGTGAATAAAGGTTAATCCTTTTTCGGCTTCTAATTGACGGGCATAAGCACAAGCTTCATCAAAAGTATCGCCATATAAAACCACTTCACCCCCCCTTGCTTTAACGGCATTGACTTTAACTTGAGGGGTGGTTACAGGCATGACAATAATGGCTTTTGTTCCTAATTGTGACGCACCAAGAGCAACACCTTGGGCATGATTTCCGGCTGATGCGGCAATCACTCCCTGTTTTAATAAATCAGGAGGAAGACAAGCCATTTTGTTATAAGCTCCCCGCAATTTGAAGGAAAAGACAGACTGCATATCTTCTCGCTTCAAAAGTAATTTATTATTGAGACGGGCGGAGAGGTTAGGAGCGGATTCTAGGGGTGTTTCTTGGGCAACATCGTAAACACGGGCGGTGAGAATTTGTACTAAGTAGTCGCAAAGCATGGGTTCAAAAATTGGCAGAATGGATTATAATTTTAATATATTTGTGGTCTCATGAGTCAATATCAGTTCTTATTCCTGCCTATGACTGATGATTTTAAAGCTTTACTGGCTCAAATCAAACACGAACATTATACAGATCTTTATGAGCCTGAACCTAATATTAAAGTTGCAATTTCTGATGTTTTAAACCAAGTATTAGAAGGGTTTAAAGTTAGTAATTCCACAATCTGTCATCTTCGTTATCTCTGGATGACATTAATTTTAACTATGGCAGTAGAACCTACATTAGAATACTATTATCCTAATGATTCTTTAACAAAAGAAGTTATATCTTCTTTGGAGGTATGGATAATCAATTTTCACAAAAATCAAACAATTGATAAAAAATATATAAATAATTTAATTAATGATAAGGAAATCAATATTATGTTCATTATATTGGTTATGATTCCTCCTATAGTGAGTGGGTAGATTCAGATGAAATCAGTTAACCCATTTGAGGAAAGTTAAAACCACAATATTCCCAACCGAGCCCGCATAAGCGGGTTTAATTTTATTCTTGCTAATTCCTGTTAAATTCAAAGGATTAAAAGTCTAATGTACAAATTACCCAAATCGTAGGGGCGAGGTTTTCTCGCCCTTACAGGGGAATGTGTGTCCATTGTTTGAGATAAATCCTCCTGAAATTCTGATTGTACAATCCCTTTAGATTTGCTATAATAATTGTTGAGCAAAAGCGATCGCATCTTCAATGGTTGTTACTTTTCCTTCAATTTTTCCTAACTGAATCTCTAATAAAAGTTCTCCAATTTTAGGACTCGGACGTAAATTTAACGCTTCCATTAATTCATTTCCTGTTAATAACGGTTGGGGATGAGCAACAGGATCATTGGGGTTTAGATAACGATTCATTAAAGGAGCAAGACTATCTAAGGAAAATCCATCGGCTATTGCACTTACAATTAAGGATGGAAATAATAATCCTAAATTTTGGAATAAAAAATATTGTTCTTTTAAGGATAATTCTCTGCTTTTTAATAAAGACAATTGAGATAAACCTTTTAAAATTGCTAAAGTGCTTCTTAATTCTAATTTACTAAATTTTAATTGTAATAATTCTTCTTCAGATACAATAATATTTTGATTTAACAAACAAGCTAATTTAGCTATAGCTAAACGGGATATTTTTAATGTATAGCTCAATTCTTGAGATAATTCAAGTAAAACTTGAGGGTAAATTTCTCCTAATTTTATCGCAGATATATCTATTTCGGATAATCGTTTAAATTGCTGATCTGCACCCTTAAAATAAGGAGAAAGTAAACCTATTTTCCAAGCTTGTTGGATCAAAGGTGTTGCATTTGGGGTATTTAATAAATAAACTAATTCGGTGCGAATGCGTTCGGCTGCAACCCGACTTAACAACGGTGCAAATTCTTGAATAGCCGCTTGGGTTTGATCTTCGATTTCAAATCCTAATTGGGCAGCTTGACGATATCCCCTTAATAATCGTAATGGATCATCTTGTAAATTATCCGAAGAAATCATTTTAATTAAACGCCGTTGTAAATCTTCTTGACCTTTGTTAGGATCAATAAAGGTTTGGGTAAATGGATCAAAAGCGATCGCATTGATCGTAAAATCCCGTCGGCGTAAATCCTGTTCTAAACTATTTCCTTGTGCTTGAGCAAAGTCAACTGTTACTTTGTCAAACACAACCCGTGCAATATGCCGTTGAGCATCCAACAAAACGAACCCAGCCTGATACTGTTCAGCCAGAGTTCGCGCTGTTTTGACCGCATCTTGTAAGAGGACAAAATCTAAATCTAAAATGGGTGTTGTACGACCGATTAACCCATCTCGAACTGCACCCCCGACTAAATAAGCCGGTTGAGGTAAATCACTCAGTTCAAACGGCCAAGTGGCAGGAGAGAAGACATCGGCTAAAGCTTCAGACATTGCAACAAAAATCAATGAGATTGTCAAGCAGGTTAAGGCCTACCTACGCTAAATTAGCATCAAAGGGATGGACAAGTTTCACCCTGGGCAATCACCGAGGAATGGAATTATGTGTATTTGTGTGAATTGTCATTATGTTGATCGCTGTACCACCTACCACGCCGTAGAAACCCAGCATCAAGAAAGCCATTTGACGGATAACCCCACCTTTGAACCCACCGAACCCACCATTAACGTCAATATCCGCACCCCTAACGACTATGAAATTGAAATGGAATGGGATGTAGTCGGATGTTTGAGTTTTAAAGAAGAAAAGGGTAAATGGGCGAAATTAAGACCAGGGGAGTTAGTTCCCACTTAAACAGTTATCAGTCATCAGTCATCAGTTATCAGTCATCAGTTATCAGTTATCAGTTATACCACTGGCTAAGGCAGTTAGGATATAGTTCCTCTTTCCCTGTCTGTTCCTTGTTCCCTATTCCCTGTTCCCTTCTATAAAAAATGAGCTATTGTTTTAATCCGAGTTGTTCTAATCCGCAGAATTTGGGTGATGGCAAGTTCTGTCAAAATTGTGGATCTAAATTATTGTTGAGTTTTGTTTCTGCTCAAACTGAATCTGTTGTTTATCGAGGGATTCAATTAATTGGACAGGGGGGATTTGGTCGGACATTTTTAGTGGTTGATGAGAGTCAACCCTTAACACCTTATTGTGTGATTAAACAATTTTTTCCTCAAGGAAGTAATGCGAGGAAAGCCACCGAATTGTTTGAACAAGAAGCTAAACAATTAAAAATCTTGGGGCAACATCCCCAAATTCCCACAGAGTTAGGTTATTTTGAACAAGACGGCTATCAATATTTAGTTCAAGAATTTATTGAAGGAAAAAATTTGGCTCAAGAATTACAAGAAAAAGGAGTATTTACTGAAGAAAAAATATGGTTTATTTTAAAAGATTTGTTACCTATTTTGCAGTTTGTTCATGAGAATAAAGTCATCCATCGAGATATTAAACCCGAAAATATTATTCGTCGGTTTAATACGAAAAAACCGATTGGAAATTTAGTTTTAGTAGATTTTGGGGCTGCTAAATTAGTCACCGGGGGAATGTTACCTAAAACGGGAACCATGATTGGAAGTGCCGCCTATACTGCCCCAGAACAATTAATGGGGAAAGCTGTTTTTTCCAGTGATTTATATAGTTTAGGAGTGACTTGTATTCATTTACTGACTAATGTTCCTCCCTTTGATTTATTTGATAGTGCAGAAGGAAATTGGGTTTGGCGAGATTATTTAAAAGCGCCTGTCAGTGATGAATTAGGATATATTTTAGATAAAATGTTGCAGGGTGCAACCCGTAATCGTTACAATTCGGCGGCAGCAATTTTACGCCAAATTAATCCTAAACCGGATTATGTTCCAGTAATGCCGGGATTAAAAATAAATCCTGAAACGGGATTTAAACCCTTACCAGAACAGCCTGAATTTATTCAGCCTTCTGCTTCTATTCCGAATATTTCTGATGTTTCTGAACCTGGGGTTTCTGAAGAAAAAGTTCCTGAATTACCTCCACCAAGACTCTTAAATAAAACCAACCTAATTTCAGGAATTCTTCAAAAGCGTTTACAGCCCTATGGGATTATTCAAGTGAGCGTCAATCAAAACCATATCAATCAGTTAACGATTGTTTTAAATCGAGATAAAAATCGCTCTGTAAAATATAAAGAGTTAGTTCCAATTATCGGATATGAATTAACCTATTGCCAAATCAATAATCTTGAGAAAGTCAAACTTTTAGGGCGAGTGAATAATCAAAATGTTCCTGAATGGACATCTTCGTTAAAACTAGATCGAAAGACAAAAATTAGAAATCAAATGATCCGATTTCAGAATCAGAAGTTTCTTTGGAATTTGTTTCAATTGACAACTCGAACATTTTGGAGTCAGCAAATTAAAAAGAAAGAATTCTGGCTTGATCTGTTAATGGTTGCCATGATTATCTTTATCTTTAGCGATAAAATTATTATCTTAAAACCCATCATGGCTTTAGTGATTGCGGGAGGATTTTGGGGTGTTAAACATCAAGTCACTCACACCAATACTCTGCAACTGAATCAACTGTTTGCAACGATTACCACTCTATTTTTAATGTTTGGCTGGTTAAATTTAAGGATTTGGGCGGACGGAATGTTTGGTATAATCCTAGCGGGCTTGTTTATTTCCATGCCCATCTTTTTTTCCCGCAATCCTTCTTAATTAGACCCTGTGCAACCGATTTCCTCTCAACCCACTTATGGTTTAGCCATTCACACCAGTAGTCCTGACTTGGGATTAGCCATCAGTAA
The DNA here is from genome assembly GCF_015207485.1 of Planktothrix mougeotii LEGE 06226. Lineage (NCBI taxonomy): Bacteria > Bacillati > Cyanobacteriota > Cyanophyceae > Oscillatoriales > Microcoleaceae > Planktothrix > Planktothrix mougeotii. Next base: position 16,816 of record NZ_JADEWU010000010.1, on the reverse strand, counting down.
TTTTCAAGACATTCAGCGCTGTCAATCCTGGGCGATAGGACGGGATTTATCCACCCATCTGCACTCATATTTATTAGAGTTTATTCAACCCCAAACTTGGTCAGATTTAGGATGGATTGCAGTGGCGAAAGGCCCAGGAAGTTTTACTGGAACTCGGATTGGAGTCGTCACTGCCCGCACCTTAGCTCAACAGTTAAATATTCCAGTATTTGCCATTTCTAGTTTAGCCGCGATCGCCTGGAAAGAACAACTTCAACACAGACAAAATCAGGATAAAAACTTAGTGATAGCATTAGAAATGCGAGCACAACGAGGTCAACTTTTTGTCGCAATTTATGGTCGAAATCCAGAAACCAATTCCGGGTTAATTCCCCAATTAGCGGATTGTGTAATGTCCTCTCAGCAATGGGAAGAAACCTTAGCATCTTGGCAAATTCCCTATCATCGGGTAAAGGTAGAAGCAGGATTAGGAGAAACCGCAATGCAATTATTAGAATTAGGATATTTAGACTGGAAATTGGAAAAGCATTCTCACTGGTCTGAAGCATTGCCTTATTATGGACAGCATCCTGTAGAATTCTCTTAGAATTCTGATTTTAACCCTCCCTTAAATAAAATGCTGATTTCTTTAAGCAACTTCTCATGAACAAATGACAATTTACTGTTAAAGTTAAGCCAGAGTGTTTTTGACATCAGAGTTCATTGATTAGCTAATCAGGCTATTATTTGATGGGTCTATAGATTGCATCCTGAAATTTTCCACATTAAGGGAAATTAGGACTTGTGATGTGTAATCAGATGTTATTGAGTTGGTATTCTATGATTTTTATGCCTGATTTACTTTTGAATTTAGGAGCAGCAAATGTATTGGCTCAAACGGCATCTTCGGCTTCAATCGGTTCCGATATTAATCTATTAGAGGCATTTTTTTTGGGATTAATTCAAGGAGTAACAGAATTTTTACCCATTAGCAGTACCGCCCATTTAAAAGTCATTCCAGTTATGTTAGGTTGGGGAGATCCCGGTATTGCATTTACAGCCATTATTCAGTTAGGTAGTATTGTGGCAGTGATTTGGTTTTTTTGGCATGATTTAGTTCAAGTCACCCTAGGGTCATGGCAAGCGATTCAAAAAAAAGATTATGAGTCTGTAGACTTTCGTTTAGCGTTAGGGATTGCGTTAGGAACTATTCCAATTGTCTTTTTTGGATTGTTAATTAAACTTTTAATTCCTGATTATGATAACTCTCCTTTGCGGAGTATGGTAGTAATTGCATTCGCTTCTATTGGGATGGCATTCTTATTAGGATTAGCCGAAAATATAGGAACTAGAAAACGAGATTTTGAACAGCTAAAAGTCCGAGATGGAGTATTAATGGGATTAGCCGAAGCCTTAGCCTTAATTCCCGGAGTATCTCGATCTGGATCTACCATTACGGCTGGATTATTTATCGGTTTAGAACGAGCAACTGCCGCTCGTTTTTCATTTTTATTAGGAATTCCAGCAATTACTTTAGCGGGAATTGTAGAATTAAAAACGGTGTTGGTTGATGGAATAGGGAATATACCAATCTTTCCTTTGTTGGTAGGTTTAATTTCCGCCGCCATTTTTTCCTATTTATCCATTGCTTGGTTAATTCGTTATTTACAAAGCAAAAGTACCTGGATTTTTGTTTGGTATCGTCTCGCCTTTGGAGTCATGATTCTAGCGGCTGTGTGGGGAGGTGCGTTAAAGAATATTTAGACTACAATCTTGTAGTAGAGTAGAGACGTGCCATGGCGCGTCTCTACGGAGTCTATGATTGTTAATGTTTAATTCCTCCTATGATTCGACCTGCTAAAATTACAACTGTATTACCTGATTCTATTGCTGAAGAAATTGGCTTTGAACCTGGAGATGCCATTATTTCAATTAACGGACAACAACCCCGTGATTTAATCGATTATCAATTTTTATGTGCTGATGAAATTTTAGAATTAGAAGTTTTAGATCGATTGGGGAAAACCCATCAACTTGAAATTGAAAAAGACTATGATCAAGATTTAGGCTTAGAGTTTGAATCCGCTTTATTTGATGGATTAATTCAATGTAATAATCGCTGTCCGTTTTGTTTTATTGATCAACAACCCCCCGGAAAACGAGAAACCTTATATTTAAAAGATGATGATTATCGCTTGAGCTTTTTGTATGGTTCCTATTTAACCTTAACTAATTTATCTCAACGAGAATGGGATAGAATCGCTCAACTACGCCTTTCTCCGTTGTATGTTTCCGTTCACGCCACCGAACCTGAAGTCAGAATTCGCTTATTAAAAAATCCCCGTGGGGGTCAAATCTTAGATCAGTTAAAATGGTTTAAAAAGAATCGTTTACAAATTCATGCTCAAGTGGTGGTTTGTCCCGGAATTAATGATGGTCAACACCTCGAACAAACCCTCTTAGATTTAGCTCAATTTCATCGCGGTAGAATCCCAACCGTTGCTTCCGTTGCGGTGGTTCCTGTGGGGTTAACTCGGTTTCGTCCTCCCGAAGATGAATTAATTCCAGTTACCCCAGAAAAAGCTCAAGAAATTATTACTCAAGTTCAAAATTTACAACAAAAATTTCAACAAGAATTGGGTTCTACTTGTGTTTGGATTGCTGATGAACTGTTTCTGATTGCAGGTGCAGAATTACCCCCTGAATCCCATTATCAAGATTATCCTCAAATTGGTAATGGGGTAGGTTCTATTCGCAAATTTATTAAAGAATTTGAACAAACCGTCAAAGAATACCCAATTCAATCTTGTTCCATTCCCCGTCAGTTCACTTGGGTGGTCGGAAATGCCGTTGAAAAAGCCTTTCAACCCTTGTTAAACTCCTTAAATGACATTTCAGGACTAACGGTGAATTTGGTGGCTTTAGCGAGTCAATATTGGGGTCAAGAGATTACGGTTACAGGTCTATTAACCGGACAAGATTTGCTGCAAGGATTAAAGGGAAAACCATTAGGGGATGGGATTTTATTACCCTCGGTGATGTTAAAACAAGGAGAACCTGTGTTTCTGGATGATATGACCGTAGCGGAACTCGCAGAACAACTGGAGACAGAAATTTTCCCGGTGAGTCAGGTTGAAGAATTAATCTCTATTGCGTTGAAGGATTAATTTTAATCGGAACAAAAGTGGTGTAGATCACTGAATTCTTATTCCATAATAAAGGAAGATTCACGATCAAGCCCATTTTTGTTTCAAAGGGGGTCAGGAGACAATGGTAGTTTCAGAAGAAGTTACATTTCCCATTTCTAACGATTATATTGAGCGTGATTTTTGGGTTGTTTCTCCCGATACTTCTATTTTTGATGTTGTTCAACAGATGACTCAAAATCCCCGGAAAGCGAGAAATGGACAGTCAGAACCTGACCAACAATCAACCTATCCCAGTTGTGTTTTGGTGTTAGACCATCAACAATTAGTCGGTTTACTCACAGAACGAGACTGTGTAAAATTGGCAACCCAGAGACAAAATTTGCACCATATTCCTGTTTCCCAGGTAATGACCCGACAGTTAATTACCTATCAAGAACGGGAGATTCAAGAACCCTTACAGGTGATTTCAATTCTACGCCAACATCGGATTCGTCATTTACCGATTGTGAATGAAACAGGACAACCTGTGGGAATTATAACGCCTCATAGTATTCGGGGTATCTTGCAACCGGCTGATATTTTGAAATGTCAATCGATTCGAGATGTCATGGTGAACACTGTGATTGGTGGCTCTCGAAAAACCAGTGTTTTAAAGTTAGCACAACTCATGACAGAGCATCAAGTGAGTTGTGTGGTAATTGGAGACAAATTCACGCCTGAAAAAATTCGTCCTTTGGGAATCTTAACCGAACGAGATATCTTAAATCTTCAAGCTTTGGAACTGGATTTAAGCCAGTTAGAAGCAGAACAAGTCATGAGTCAGCCCTTATTATTTATTAGTCCCAAAGCGTCTCTTTGGGATGCTCATCAATCCATGCAGCACCATAGAATTCGGCGGTTAGTGGTGGCGGATGAGCAAGGATATTTAGCGGGTTTGGTCACTCAAACTACGATTTTACAAGCGATTGATTTGAATGAATTACAAACGGTTATCTCTCTTTTAAAAAAACAGCTTGAACAAGTTAATAATGAAAAAATAAATCTTTTAAATAGTATTAATTTTAATTTAAAAAAAGAAGTTAAAATTCATACAACCAGGCTGAAAGAACAAAGTCAAAGACATCAGCTTTTAACGGATACCGCTTTACGAATTCGAGCTTCTTTAAGTTTAGATCTGATTTTGAAGACAACGGTGACAGAAGTTCGGCAATTGTTAGAATGCGATCGCGTGATCATTGAAAAATTTGAAGCCGATGATTGTCGAAGAGTCATTGTTGAATCTGTAGAAAACCCCCAATACTCACTTCTCGATGCCGGGGTCATCTATCACAATTCTGATTCAGATTTAGCTGTTGAAATTCGATTTGAAAACCAGCTATGGGGTAGATTAATTGCTCAAAATTTTAGGATCATTCAGCCATGGGAACCCGAAGAAATAGAATTTTTGGAAAATTTATCAGTTCATGTTGCTTTGGGAATTCAACACGCGACGTTACTAGAGAAAGTTCAACAAGCTAATCGAGAATTAGAAGCCAAAGTTCAAGAACGAACGGCTGAATTAGCACAAACCAATGAACGATTAAGGCAAGAATTAGAGCGCAGTCAAGAAACCCAAACGGCTTTAAAACACCAACAAGAAATTCTGAATAGTTTTTATAATTCTTCTCCAATGATGATGGGTGTTGTTGAACTATTTGAAACGGATGTTTTACATCTTTCAGTCAATTTAGCAACGGCTCAATTCTTAGGAAAAAAAAATGAGGAAATTCACCATAAATTTGTTAGTCAATTGGGTATAAATTACCCGTTGCTTCAACATTGGATGAATCATTATCGAGAAAGTCAACGTTTAGGAAAACCCGTCAAATTTGAGTGTCAATATGATCAACCTGATGGGAAAAAGAAATGGTTATCAGCAACGGTGTCTTATATTGGTTTATCGGAAAATGATCGTCCTCGGTTTTCCTATATTATTGAAGATATTAGCGATCGCAAATATTATGAAGAATCCCTCAGACGATATGAACGCATTGTCGCGATGACGGCGGATGCAATTTGTTTACTGGATCAGAACTATATTTATCAAATTGCAAATCCGGCTTACTTAAAACTCATTAATCAACCTATAGAAGCCCTTATTGGTCATTCTGTTGAAAGAACTTTAGGAAGTGAAATTTTTTCACAAACCATCAAACCTTATCTGGATCAATGTTTACAAGGGGAAATTGTTCAAAATGATGTATGGCTAGAGCTCGATACCCTTGGAAAACGCTATTTAAGGCGCTGCTATATTCCCTATTTAGATGAACAAAATAAGATCTGTGGAATTCTCGCCAGTATTCAAGATTTAACCGATCTCAAAGAAGCCGAAAATGCACTGAAACACAATGAAGAACTATTTGCTTTAACAGTACAACACGCTCCTGATGTCTTCGTAATTTATAATTCAGAACGTCGATTTGAGTATGTCAATCAACGAACATCAGAACGCACAAAAATTCCTATAGAAAACTTCATCGGTCGTCGAGATGAAGATGTTTATCCCCCGGAAGTTTATTCTAAATATCTGCCGTTACTTGATCATGCCATTGCGACCAAGACCGTACAAATTGGAGAATTTACATTGCAAATGGAGGGACTAGAACCTTATGTCATTATTATCAAATACGTTCCCCTTTTAAATGATAACGGAGAGGTTCAACAAATTTTAGGCATGACCTTTGATATTGGCGATCGCAAAAAGATTGAAGCAACATTACATCAACGCGAAGCCCAATTAAAAGCCGTTGCTGATAACATTCCCGGGGCAATTTATACCTATGTTAAACGTCCAAATGGTTCTAGTTTTCTTGAATATATTAGTGATGGTTGTTTTGAAGTCTTTGGCTTGACCGCAGAGCAGTTAATTAGCAATCATAAACTCTTAGAACCGGGCTTTTATCCTGAAGATCTTGAAAAACATCGGAGGTTAATTTCCACCAGTGCAGCAGCCCTAACCCCCCTGTTTTATGAGTGGCGATATCAAATGCCCAATGGGGATATAAAATGGATTGCAGAAGCTTCCCGTCCTGAATATCGAGACAATGGAGATATAGCTTGGCGAGGGGTGATTTTGGATGTGAGCGATCGCAAAAAAACCGAATTAGAATTAAATGAAACCAGCGATCGCTTAAATTTCCTGCTCAATTATTCTCCCATTGTTATTTTAAGTTGCAAACCAGAAGGTAATTATCCGATTACTTTTATTAGTGAAAATGTTAAAGAAATTGTCGGTTTTGAACCCCAAATTTTTTTAGAAGATTCGAGCTTCTGGATTCAACAGATTCATCCTGATGATGTAGAGTGGGTTTTAACCAACTTAGCAACAAAATTCACTGAGGATTATTATGTTCATGAATATCGGTGGTTGAAAGCAGATGGAACTTATAGCTGGTTTTTAACACAGTTAAGGAAAATTCGAGATGAAGCGGGAAATGTCGTGGAAATGTTGGGATATTTAGTTGAAATTAGCGATCGCAAAAGCTTAGAGCAAGAATTAGCGACATTACTCGAACAAGAAACCCGTCGGAGTCAAGAACTAACCCAAAAAAATATAGCTCTCGAACAAGCTCGACGGGAAGCAGAAATGGCAAACCAAGCTAAAAGTGAATTTCTGGCGAATATGAGTCATGAAATTCGGACACCCATGAATGCTATTTTAGGATTTACAGATTTACTACAATCTGTTGTTCATGAACCGAGATCTGTCTCTTATTTAAACGCTGTAATCACCGCTAGTCGAACTCTACTGGCCTTAATTAATGATATTCTTGATTTGTCTAAAATTGAGGCGGGGAAACTGGAACTCGATTATGGCCCCGTTAACTTAAGGGTGCTGATTCAGGAAATTCAAAACATTTTTAACCATAAAGCCACAGAAAAAGGGTTAGTTTTACACATCCAAATTGAAGATAATGTCCCTGAATTGATTTATATTGATGAGATACGATTACGTCAAATTTTATTTAACGTTGTCGGTAATGCTCTTAAGTTTACGGAAAAGGGATATATTAGCATTTCTGCACGAACTCAAACCTATTGTGCCTGCAATAGCGAAAAAGTTTGGTTAGAAATTGCGATTGAAGATACAGGAATTGGGATTGCACCCCATCAGCAGACTCGTATTTTTGAAGCCTTCGTTCAAAGTGCCGGACAAAGTAATCGTAAGTATGGAGGCACCGGTTTAGGATTGGCGATTACTCAACGCTTAACTCAAATGATGGGGGGGATTATATTGCTTCAAAGCCAATTGCGACGAGGCAGTATTTTTACTTTTGTATTTCCCGACATTGCTCAGGCTAAAAATCCGATCTCGGTGAAATTAAATTCTGCTGAAGATCGCAATCTCAACCAATTTCAAGCGAGTACAATTTTGGTTGTTGATGATGTGCAATCTAACCGAGAATTAATTCAAGGATACTTTGCCGGAACTCATCATTTATTATTTTTAGCAGAGAATGGGAAACAAGCAATTCAGATGGCAAATGTTCATCAACCCGATTTAATTCTTCTGGATTTACGGATGCCGGAGATGGACGGAAAAATGGTGGCTCAATTTCTCAAACAAGATGAAAAAACTCGACAGATTCCGATTGTGATTTTGACCGCATCTTGTCAAAGTGAAGAACAAGCAGAAGTTCAATCACTTTGTCAAGGATTTTTGCGAAAACCGGTCAGTTTGCCACAATTAGTCAGAGAAATGAAGCGACATTTAATATACCAAAGCCCTCCCGAAAATACCGAGATTGACAGAGAAAGTCCGAAAGAAAAATCCGGGGTTTCTCCTGTTTTATTCCTCAGTTCTGATGCGTGTACAGAACTCCTGTTTCAACTTCAACAAGAAGAAGAACAGGTTTGGAATACGTTGCGAAAAACATTAAGAACCAGAGATTTACAACATTTTGTTCAACGTCTGGCTGCCTGGGGGCAACAGTATCAATATCAACCCTTATTAGATTATATACAAACTTTAGAAACTCAATTAGAAGCGTTTGATTGGAATACAATTCCTCAAACCATTGAGGATTTCCCTCAGATTCGAGAAAGATTAAAACTTTACTGTAAACAAGGAGTTTGATTTATGCAACTCAAAACATTTATTCCTGAAAACTTTCTGATTTTAATTGTTGATGATATTACTCAAAATCTGAAATTAGTCGGACAAATGCTCACTGAAGCCGGATATAATACTACCTTTGCAACCAGTGGTTTTCAAGCGTTAAATCGACTAAAAAATAATCAAACGGATTTAATTTTGTTGGATTTAATGATGCCTGAAATGGATGGATTAGAGGTTTGTCAAGTCATAAAAAATACTCCCCAGTTTCAAGACATTCCGATTATTTTCCTCACCGCTAGTCATGAAGAAGAGAGTTTAGTTAATGCCTTTGAGATGGGGGCTGTTGATTTTATTACGAAACCGTTTATCAAAACTGAATTGTTAGCACGGGTCAAAACTCATTTAACCCTAAAACATACAACCGACATCTTAAAAAACACGTTGTTACAACTCGAACAATTATCTCAACTGGATTCCCTGACCCAAATCTTAAATCGTCGCAGTTTTTTTAAAGTGGCTGAAGTCGAATTTAATCGATCAATTCAACAGGGAAAAATCTTTTCTTTATTGATATTAGATTTAGATCATTTTAAACAAATTAATGATCAGTATGGCCATCTCATGGGTGATCGCGCTTTAATCACCTTTACATCAGTAATTAGGAATTACCTCAGAGAAGCAGATTATTTTGGACGCTATGGGGGAGAAGAATTTGTGATTTTGTTATTAGATACAAATCTCGAAGATGCAGTTAAAATAGCCCAAGATATTTGTCGTTTAATTGCTGATTTGTCTATCCCGACCCAAAAAGATGATTTAAAAATGACGGTGAGTATTGGAATCGCTATTTCTGAACCCCAGGATACACGCCTTGAGGATATTCTTTCTAGGGCAGATCAATCCCTATATCAAGCAAAAGCTCAAGGACGAAATACTTGTTTTGCTTATGCTTTAAAACCGGGTTAACTGTCTTTTAATCAGCTTAAAACCGGAATCACTTCTTTTCCAAATCCTTGAATAAACTGTTTCTGTTCTCGATTAACGTTATGTAAAATAATCTCATTAAACCCTAGTTCAATATCTTGTTTTAACCAGCTAATATGTTGTTGGAGATCGGACGAAATTCGGACATTATTTTCAACTTCTTCTAAGGTGACAAATTCTCCCAGTGCATCAAATTGTTCAGGATTTTTTAAATCTGATAAAACCAGACTTTGAAAAATATTATTTCGCCATTGATCAAATGCTCCTTGTTTAGCAATGGTTTCATTAGCATGATAGGATAACTGCACTTTTAAAATCATGGGTTTTCCCTCTCCTCCTCCGCGATAAAAGGCATCAACCACTTCTTTTAATTGTTCAGGGGGACGAGATGTAGTAATTAACCCATCAGCCCAACTTCCTAACCATTCGGCGGTTTTAGCGGTAATTGCAGCGCCAATTATTAAGGGATTAATTTCAGGACGGGTATAGAGTTTTGCTTCTTCAATTGTTACTAAACCTCGATGGGTTACGGTTTCACCCGCCCATAAAGCTCGAATAATATCAACACATTCTTTTAAACGACTATTGCGATCGCTTTTACAAGGCCATTTATCCCCTGTTATATGTTCATTTAACGCTTGACCACTGCCTACGGTTAACCAAAATCGATTCGGAAAAAGTTCTGCTAAAGTTGCCGCTGCTTGGGCAATAATTGCCGGATGATATCGTTGACCTGGGGCGCAAACAATTCGATAGGATAAATTCGGTGTGGCTTGCATTGCCGCCCCTAACCAAGACCAAGCAAATCCACTTTGTCCTTGCTTTTCACTCCAAGGATAAAAATGATCAGAAGATAAGGATAAATGAAACCCCGCTTGTTCGGCTTGTTGAACATAATTTAACAATTCACTGGGTTTAAATTGTTCGTGGGACGCATGATAACCAATTTTAACCATGAGAAATTATCCCTATAATTATGTTAGTTTTTTTGATTCACTCTCAACCAACGATATCCATAAGCTGATAAAGGAATAAAAGTCAAACTTTGATCGAGAGGATCGTAATATTGATCACCAAAAACATCCATTAAATATTGATAATTTTCACTCGATTTTAGGGTAATATTACAACCTTGATCCCCTAAATTATGCAATGCTAAAATAGATTCATCTTTGCCTTGACAACAGTGAGCAAAGACAGCAGGGTGATCGGTTTCTAGTAAATGCCATTTTCCTTGACCGAATTGGGGGCATTGTTTGCGAATACGAATTAAACGTTCTGTCCAATTAATCAGGGAATTCGGATCACGTTGTTGTTCACAAACATTAACTAATTGATAACTATATTCCCCCTCACTAATGACAGGTTGGGTGAGATTTTCAGCCGGAGCATTAGAAAATCCTCCATTGGGTTGATTTGACCATTGCATCGGCGTTCGGACGCTAGTGCGACCCTGCAAAGATAGATCATCTCCCATACCAATTTCTTCGCCATAACGTAATAAAGGAATACCGGGTAAACTCAACATTAAACTATAAATCAGTTCAATTTTTTGGCGATTTCCCTTCATCATGGGTGCAAGTCTGCGGCGAATTCCTCGCCCAAAAATTTGCATATTTTTTTCCGGTGCAAAGGCTTCAAAAACTTCTTGAAGTTCAGAAGGACTTAACGCATCTAAAGTTAATTCATCATGGTGACGAACAAAATTTAACCATTCTCCTGTGTCGGGAATATCGGGTAATGCTTTTAAACCTTGCCACAATGTTGATGCTTCTTGACGTACCAAGGCTAGGAACATCGCTTGATTAACTAAAAAGTTAAACAGAATTTGCATTCGATTCCCATTTCCAAAATAAATTGGAATTTTATCGGGGGGAACATTTGCTTCTGCTAATAACACCCCGTCCGTGCGATGGGAGATCACAAAATTCCGCATTTCCTCTAAAAAGTGTTGTAAATCTTCTTGGGTTTCTCCATTAATTCCCACGCCTTGAATTAAAAAAGGAGCCGCATCAATTCTAAACCCAGAAACCCCTAACTCTAACCAAAAACCCATAATTTTACAGATTTCTTCTTGAACTTCTGGGTTAGAAATATTCAAATCGGGTTGTTCTTTAAAAAAATGATGTAGATAATAAGCTTCTGCTTTTTGGTCATATTCCCAAATATTATCTTCTATTGTAGGAAAGGCAATTAATTCGGGTTGATTTTTTGGGGGTTGTTCTTCTGACCAAACATAATAATTTCGATACTTAGAATTTTTATGAGTTCTGGCATCTTGAAACCAAGGATGTTCAATAGAAGTATGATTCACGACTAAATCAATAATCACTCGAATTCCTTGACTTTCAGCTTGATGAATAAACTTGACAAAATCCCCTAAAGTTCCCAGACGAGGATCAACGTTATAATAATCCATGACATCATAGCCATTATCTCGATTGGGAGAAGGGTAAAAGGGTAATAACCATAAACAAGTGATTCCTAATCCTGATAAATAATCTAAGCATTGGGTTAAGCCTTGAAAATCTCCCACCCCATCGCCATTTGCATCTTTAAAGGTTTCGACATCTAAGGAATAGAAAATGGCGTTTTTATACCAAAAATTTTGTTTAACCATGAGGGATAATCACTTGATTTTACTGAAACTAAAAAACTAAAACTAGGAATACGCAATGGTACTGAGTAAAGCGTTTTCCGACTGTCGAGAATCGAGGCGAGTATGTTGGACAACAATCGGAACATCCGACTCAAATACACTGGCATAATCGGTATCACGGGGAATGGGTTCAGGGTCGGTTAAATCGTTAAAACGCAGGTGTTTTGTCCGTCTTGCGGGAACTGTCAAACAATAGGGGCCGACGGGTTCGCGATCGCTAAAATAAATGGTGATTTTTACATAAGCATCTTGATCAGAAGTATTTAAAATACAAGCCGTTTCATGACTGGTAAATTGAGGCTCTGGGCCGTTACTATAGTCAGGAATATAGCCTTCAGCGATCGCCCAACGCAAACTTCCAATGGGTAAATTATCTCCAATTTGTAAAACCATAGTCAATTATTCCTTAATCATTAAAGCTTAATATTCATTGAATTTCAATGATTGATCTCCCTTTATATAGAAGTTAATCATATTTAAAAATTACTTTCTTCACCCTTAAGATGGAAATCAAAAATTAATATTAAAAACCCAGCTTTTTATAGAAACTGGGTTGATAAAATCATGGGTTTGAATACCATAAAATCTAAGGAATTTTATCGAGCATAAGGTCTACCTACTCCAGGTTGGACTGTAGAGCCTGAATAGGGTTTATGAACACCGACGGATGAGCCAACTAAAGTTGAAATTAATCCTAACAAAGAGCCAAAGGAAAATGCCCAACTCGCTTTAGCTGCATTTGAAGCTATATCTTGAGCCTGTTGTGCCGTGACATTGGGGGTATTGGCGGGAACATTGACACCGCCTTCTTGAACTTGATTAATCACTTCTCCAGCATTAGACGCAACAATGCCAAAAATACCGGATACCCCACTCGACAACAACCAAGCACTAATGGCTAATGTTGTAGCCCACAAAATGGCACCATTCAAGAGGGCGGTGGTACGATTCATCGGCCCACAAACACGAGCCATTAACCAACCGCCAACAAACAAGGCAATTAATAAACTAATAATTGACCAAATGCCAACGGCTGTCCCCGTATCGTCAGCATTAGAACGAGGTGCACCGGAGTTGGCAAGTCCAGTTAAACCAATAGCTGCACCAATTCCACTCAATATTAATTGGGTTCCAATGGCAATAACTAAACCTGCAAAAATAGGGCCCCAACGGACACGATCATGATAGTCTGTTCCCACAGCAACGGGATGATCAATAATTCGGCCGGATTCATCAGTGTATGCCATTTTTTTTAGCTTCTCCTAAAATTAAAAAGTCTGAATCTTTGAAGTTTATGTAGGTAATGCCTGATTAACAGCATCTGTTGATTCGGTATGTTTAAGCCAATCATCAACGTGCTTATACATTAACCTTTGGACAGAGAACTCATCGTCTAGCAAAAGTTATATTATTAATTGTGTTTCCGGTTTTCTTCTCTAACTTGAGGAAGAGTTTTAATCAAATTCAAGTTATAATTCAGATCTTATAACTTGGGATAGATGTTTTTTTATAAAACATAAATAGATTAAGTATTCCGAGAATTTCATAAAATTCTTTCAGGTTGAGATATCCCTAAATGGGAAGAAGTGGGAGTCTATCTTTATGAAGTTATTAAATCTAGCTTCAGTCAGATACCGTGCAAATAGCATAGATAAACAGGAAAACATCATGGCTAATCGAACTCACCCGTCTAAAGGGAAAAAAAATCAACTTCCTCACAATCAAAACTTAATTCAAAAAATTAAAGATGAGATTGAATTGAATCAAAATCAAGAACCGACCTTAGCAGAATTAGCAAGCATTGAGGAGGAAATGGGTTTAATAGAAATTTCCGTTGATCCCGAAGAACTCAATACGGTAATGATTGATGATACGGATGATAATTGGGATATTAATGATGATCCAGAAATGATTAGTGATTTACCCCCAGAAATGACCCAATCATTAGGGACAGGACTACAAGGACAACCTACTGACCGTGCGGGTAGACGCGATCATTTAAGCCAAAGTGATCAATTTAATCAAGCCAGTGCAGTTTTAACAGGTGGAGATATTGATGCTAATTTTGAACAAGCCAATGCTGTTGGCGATGAAGCCGTTGGCGGGACGGTCGCCACACCGGATCAAGATATTGTAGAGGAAATTGCAGCCGCAGTGGGTTTGGAAATGCGCGATCGCTCTTCCCTGCGGACAACAGAATTTTTAGAAAAACGAGATGATCAACGCTGGGAATTAGATCCGACTTCTTCTGAGGATTATGAAGACCGGGAAAACGAACGTTTGTAGTCTAAATTGATAGGGGAGAATAAAACCTCTAAAAAAATCCCATTCCGTCACGAATTTAAGCGTTTTTAGAATTATCTCTCTCCCAAGCAAATACGGTTTCTTAGGAGAGGGATAGAATGATTATTATCAATATAGAATTTTATACAAACTGATATAAAATTTTAAAGAAAAGGAAAAATTCGAGAAAAAAAATCTTTCTCAAACGTAATATTAACTTGATCCAAGCCTCGAAAATTAGGAACTTGAACTCTTAGTAAGTGCATACTAGACTCCTGATTGTGTGGAGTTAAAACTACACCTTAACAATATATAGCAATCCCTGTGAAGCTTGTAATATTTTATTGTAGGGGTTTGGTTGCCAAACCCGCTAGGGATCTGGGTTGGAGAACCCAACCCCTACAGTTATTTTTCACAAATTCAATCTTGATTGCTATATAGAGTTCTAAACCAGCTAAGAAACCCGGTTTCTCAACAGAAATTTTGATTCTATTCCCTTAAATTAGCTGAGAAACCCGGTTGCTGGGGAAGTGCAGAGCCTGACCAGGGACAAAAGGCTTGTGAGTATTTTTTGTCAAAGCTGCGATCTCAGACAATCCAACTGTTCCTATAATATTAAACAATTGAAACAAACATCCCAAGAAAGCCATAAATCCGCGTTAGGGAACACAGATAAGATTATGAGCAGAATAGAAACCCGCACAGAACCGATGGTCTTGAACATGGGGCCACACCATCCCTCCATGCACGGGGTCTTGCGGTTAATTGTGACCCTGGATGGGGAAGATGTGGTGGACTGTGAACCCGTCATTGGGTATCTGCATCGCGGTATGGAAAAAATCGCCGAAAATCGTACCGTTGTCATGTACGTTCCCTATGTTAGCCGTTGGGACTATGCGGCGGGAATGTTCAACGAAGCGGTCACGGTCAATGCGCCTGAACAATTAGCCGGAGTCACCGTCCCCAAACGGGCGCAATATATTCGGGTGATTATGCTGGAACTCAACCGCATCGCCAATCACCTGTTATGGCTTGGCCCGTTCTTGGCTGACGTCGGAGCCCAAACGCCGTTTTTCTATATTTTCCGAGAACGGGAATTAATTTATGACCTCTGGGAAGCCGCCACAGGATACCGGATGGTGAATAATAACTATTTTCGGATTGGGGGAGTCGCGGCTGATTTACCCTATGGTTGGGTGGATAAATGTCGAGATTTCTGCGATTATTTCGCCCCCAAAATTGATGAATATGAGCGCTTAATTACCAATAACCCGATTTTCCGACGTCGGATTGAAGGGTTAGGGGTAATTACCCGTGAACAGGCGATTAACTGGGGGTTATCTGGCCCAATGTTACGCGCCTCTGGGGTGAAGTGGGATTTACGCAAAGTTGACCACTATGAATGTTATGACGAGTTAGACTGGGATGTCCACTACGAAACGGCCGGAGATTGTTTCGCTCGTTATTTAGTGCGGATTCGGGAAATGCGGGAATCCGTTAAAATCCTGTATCAAGCCTTAGACGGTTTACCCGGTGGCCCCTACGAGAATTTAGAAGCGAAACGGATGATGGAGGGGCCGAAATCTGAATGGAATGGCTTTGATTATCAATTTATTGGTAAGAAAATTGCCCCCACATTCAAAATTCCCCAAGGGGAACATTATGTACGGATTGAAAGTGGCAAAGGGGAACTCGGCATTTATATCATTGGGGATGATACTGTGTTTCCCTGGCGGTTCAAAATTCGAGCGGCGGATTTCTGTAATTTACCGATTCTCTCGGAATTAGTGCGCGGAGAAAAAGTTGCTGACTTAGTGGCAATTCTCGGTAGTATCGATATTATCATGGGCTCTGTTGACCGCTAGAGTTTGATAGGTAGAAATGGGATTTGGGGCGAGGTATTCTTGTCCCTATCCCCAAAACAGAATTACTCTCAAATCGCTGCATCTCGTCAAAAAATTTACAAAAATTTATAAAAATAGAATTCCCAAAGTATTGTTGTATACTAATACTAGATTGAAAATAACAGTTGTGTTGAAAAAAACGAGTCCGTTTACAGAATAATTTTTAAGGGTGATCTTCATCGAATTGCTCACAACTCAAGTTGAAATCGTCTCAATAGTCTTGATTCTTTTCAAAAGTAACTAACTTTTAAAAAGAAAATATTAGGTATTATGGAGTTAGAGGCTATTACCGTAAACAACCCCCACTGACTTGAGTACAAGTACAGTGGAGGCTTTGAAAGAAGCCGATAGTTTACCAGCCCAAGTCTTAACTGACTACGTTTTTTGAGTCACGACACCAATAGATGCGAAGCTAGTCTGTTGCTCTGTCCCCAGTAATTAAACATCTGTATTGGGTTAAGGAAGTGTTACTGGACTAAAAAGCTCTTAAAACATTGGCGAAGCTAACATTACCCTAGAAATAGGAGAGACAGAAATGTCAAATTATGTCTTTGTGATTGACGATAACAAACAACCTTTGAATCCCTGTCATCCCTCAGTAGCCAGAAAGCTTCTTAGCCAAAAGAAAGCTGCGGTTTTCCGAAGATACCCTTTTACAATTATTCTGAAAAGGGTTGTTGAGAATCCTGAGATTGAGACTGTGGAAATCAAGTTAGATCCCGGTTCCAAGAAAACAGGTATTGCTTTAACTCAATGCAAT
>NZ_JADEWU010000110.1:0-15834 GCF_015207485.1 Planktothrix mougeotii LEGE 06226 | reverse complement strand
CGTTGAGCAGTTAGAAGAGTTATTACATAAATTATTAAATGAAGGAGAACTAATCATTAATTGGAATCGTAAAATTAAAAACAAAGGCAATGCCGTTTATTAAATCAAGCTGCGTAGCAGCTTAATTGCTCAAAGTTTGGGAGAGAACATTTCTATAGTGACTAGAGATAGCGTGTTTGCAAGTTATCCTGTGCAATTACTTTGGTAAAATGCTCTGACAATCAGCATTCTGGGTTAGGTATTCATATAGCCTTTTTTTTAACTCCTGTGCAGCCAATTCTTGCTCTTGCACCTTACCCACCCGCAAACTATCCACCAAACACAATAACTCATAAAATAAAGGATCATCCCCCACAACCTCTGGTACAGAGCGATATAAAGGCGTAATTTCCTGACCCTTGACCTTCCCCTTGGCAAAGGGCCATACATAGAGATTTTGCTCATCGACCATCAACAACCCCTTCAAGGGTTCCGCAGAATGAGCCGTGGGTACACCCCGTACCACAGCCCCAGGATAAGCCGGAAAAACGTATTTTAAACCATGTATAAGATATTCCTCCACAGCCCCTTTTAACACTTTCCTTCTTTTGCTGTTATATAAATGGCACTGTTCACAACGCTGTAAAGCTTCATACACGACAGAAGGACTGGTCTTTAAACTTTTTGCCAAATCATCATAAGTCCACATCGAATCTAAACAGTGAACTTTGAGTAAAATGACGATATCTTGAGGTTTTTGAGCCGATTTCATTGGGGAGCGAGTCAGCAATATTCTTGATTCATGAATTACGAATAAACTTAGTATAACTTAAATAATTTCACTTGAAATTGGCAGAGAAATAAAATAGCGAAGCTGCTAATCCAAAGTGCGGAGTGCATTGAGAGTGCGGAGTACGGAGTAGAGCTAGGGTTTTGCGAAGACCACATTTTTTAAAGTCTTAACTCGCCTAACTAACCGATGGGGGCTGCGTTTACTTTGCAGGGGAAATGGCGTTAAATATAAATTTAATTATCTCATTCCTGATTGGTCGTTTTGAGTCTGCAAATAAGCACTTAGATCTTCCAACGAGTTAAAATTGAGGACAGCTATACTTAAGCCTTCAAGTTGTTCAACTGATAGTGCTTCCACCTGGGTTTGTATCTCTGGCGGTAGCCCATTTGCGAACAAAGAAAAATCTTGTAATTTATGGTAGAGTTGATTAAGAATAATAGCTAAAGCAGCTTCTTTACGAACGGTAAGCCTTGTTTGAGTAATCAATCCTTTGATATCGCCATTGAACGAAATCTCTTGGGCAGCAATACTCGCCTCTTCAACAATTGTATTTCCCAGACGAATATTATGGCAAGCATCCCACTCCGTTTCTGCCGTCAACTCGGTTTCATAGTGGACAACAATCCAATAGCGTTTCAAGTCACTCATACAACTTCACAATTTCAAAGGTTTATATTCAAGGAGATGTAGCAATGACATCAAACCTGTTCAATGAATTTATCGACGCAGGCCCAGAAGCCAAACTAGAATTAATTGAATCCAAGCTCATTGTTGGTAATACTCTAGTTGGTAGCCGTCTATTACTCAAACAAATTCTTACCGGATGGGGAGCCCGTGCCGCCATCGCCCTAGCTCCGATAGAACAATGGTTAGAAGCTCTTCGTCTTACCTATAATGCGCCAATTCCACCCGAATTAGACAGTATAGAAACCATCGCCACCCCCTTACAAACCTGGGCTGCCAGTTATCCCTACCAACCCGAAGACCTGCTACCCGGTTCCAGAGGAGAAGAAAACCATCACAATCCTATCCGCAGTTATATCAGCCACGCCTTCTGGGAAATCGCCAAAACACTTGGAGGACAATCGCTCAGTCGTGATTTTGTTATGCGTTTGGGCAACAATGGCTTCACCCCAGACATCCTATTATTTCTAGGGCTACCGCGCAACACACTCAGAGAATACTACCTCGAAGGGCCAGCCGAAATGGTACTCGAAGTGCTGCGACCCGGACATGAATACGCAGACCGCATCATTAAACGAGACTATTACGCCGCAGGTGGAGTGCCAGAGTACGTCATTGTCAATCCAGTTGGACGCTAGCCGAATTAAAGGGAGAGAAGGTTAAAACTTATCGGGATACCACAGGAATTCCCCCGGTGGCGTTTAAGAGAATGTTGCAAATTCCCAATCGTCGGACAATTAAGGGGAAGCGAGATTATGCTTTGTTACGGTTGTTGTGGGATAATGTCTTGCGGCGGGAAGAGGTGTGCCAAGCTAATCTTGAGGATTTGGATTTGGAGGGGAAGACACTGAAGATTTTGGGGAAAGGTAAGGGAACGCAAAAGGAAACGGTAACGTTATCAAAATCGACGGTGGAAGCGCTTCAAGATTGGTTGGTGGCGAGACGAGAATTAAAACGCTCTAAACCTTTATTTATTGCCTTGGATAGAGCGAGTTATGGACATCGGCTGACGGGGACAGGGGTTTATAAGATTGTTAGTCAAATTGCAAGAGACGCAGGGATTAATAAACCGTTATCGCCTCACCGGATTCGTCATTCGGGGATAACAGCAGCATTAGAAGCAACGAATGGGGATGTGCGGAAGGTGCAGAAATTGAGCCGCCATTCGGATTTGAATACGTTGATGATTTATGACGATAATCGCAAAAATCAGCAGGGGGAAGTCACGGATTTGTTGGCGGATTTGGTTTGATAGGATAAAGCCACTGAATACTTACGAACGCAGTAGTTTACCCGCTTGATGGCTCGCAACAGTAATCCATTGAGTGATTTGAGTGGAAACTCGCTCCCCAAAGCCTTGCCCAATCTCGGTATTGAAATTCATCATAAGTTTGTCGCCAAAGTTGATGTTGTTCAAAAGGTTCATCAATCAGGTTTAAGAACGTCTGATTCAGTCTTTCTATTTTTTGTTGGAGTTCATTGATCTGCTCTAAAATCATTATTGAATAATCAAGACAAAATAGATATATTTATGTATCTATTTTGATTGAATATTATGGGTTAAAGCCAATAAATAAGATATAAGTATAGCAATCCTAAATGAGTCATGATGAAAAATCAGCCTGAAACCCAAGCACAGCAAGGAGCCAATATTACAACCTATTTAGACTTGCTATAGCTTGATCTTATTCAATTCAAGCTAATATTTGATAATTTTATGTCTTTTAAACAAAGCAATTAGTATTGATTTTTTTTTAAATACCTCTTATATTGTTAACAGAATCAAAGAACAAAATTCAAAGATTCTAAAAATGTTTAATTAGTTGGAGATAAAGTTAATGGCTACTATCCAAATTGCTAATCTTAGCTCTGTTGCTTCTGAATTGTCCAATGATTCTGAGAGCTTTCTCAATGAATTGAGTAATGAGGAAATGACTGATCTTCTAGGTTTAGGCTATGTTTACTTTGTATGGGCAAATAAAAGATACGGTTTTGCTTGGGGTTAATATCCACCAATACTTCGGAAACTTAGGCTGAAGCTATGATTTTCGCGTTCAGTTTTTAAGCCTAAAAAACTAGCCCTCTTAAACAGAGGGCTTTTTAGCATAAAAAAATTATTATACTAATCTGTGATATCAACCTTCGCTACGTCTACCTGTTTTTTTAACCATTCTGTCAACAAATCTGAAAAAATTTGAAACCGTAACTTATTTGTTAACTCTGGTTCATTTAATTCTTCAACTCGAATTAAATGAACACCCTTAGACGTGATAATCGGTTTAAGAACCTGTGGAGGAGTAGCTACAAAAACCTTAGCTGAAATTTCTGGCTTCATTTGTTGACGCTGCAATATTCCTCGATATCCCCCTATTCTCCTTAACTCTTTATCTTCAATATACTCTTGAGCGATTTCAAAAAAAGTGGTTTCACCGTCTTGGAGTTCATAGAAAAGTTCCATTGCTAAATCTTCATCATCTAAAATTACTTCATAAATTGCTGCCCCTCTATAATCTAGCTGATGTTCATAGAACCAGGGTTCAACTTGGTTGCCAAACAAATGTTCTGCTAACTTACCTGAAAGCAAATTGATGTAAATTCCTTCTTGAAAGTCATCAACTAATAAATTGTATTTTTCTAACCAGTTTAAGGTGTCTTCAACAGTAATAAGTTTATTCAAGAGACGGAAGTTATCCGCCGCTTTTTGTAATTCTTCAGGTTCCACTGTAATTCCTGCTTCTGTGGCAGTTGAAATAATAATTTTTCTTGCCAAGATTCCTTCAATTAAGATAGGCAGTTGATAAGAAATTTTAGCTTGATGAAGAATATCTTCTGGTGTGATTTGGATGGATTGTGACATAGGTAAGCTCCGAGTAAATCAAGTAAAAAGTGAACGATAATAAGTAAAAAAACTGCTAATTTAGGAAAAACTACTAATCTAAAATTGAAGCCCTTCTTTTTGTAACTTCTTAAAGGGATCGATGATATAATCAATCAAGCGACGCTGACGGATAATTATTTCAGCTTGTCCAGTCTCACCAAGTTTTAAAGGTTCGCATCCTTGTTCGACATTAATACAATTTTTATCCAAACTAATTTCTAGATCAAATGTATAAATTTGACCTTGTGTTGTTTCTGTCACTTTAGAGTTGGGAGATTTTTTAATTAATGTTCCTTCAATGACACCATAATCTTGAACTGGATAAGAATCGAATTTGATTTTTACTTTTTGCCCTATTTTTAAAAAGCCAGATTCGGAAGTCAGAATTTGAGCTTTAAAAATCAGACGGGATTGATTCTGAACAACTTCTGTAATCAGTTCTCCAGGTTGAAAAAAAGAACCAATACTCTTGCTCGTCAAGTTGAATATTTTGCCTGTTTTTGTAGCCTTAATTACTCTTTGATTTAATTGAATCTCTTGAGATTGTATCTGTTTTTGGGTTTGATTAATTTCTGACCGAATTGTAATTAATTGAGACTCTAATTCCTCAATCTGTTTTTTGATAGCGATTAAGGCTAAATCTCCTGAACCCAATAAACTGCGATGATTTTTCTGTTGCTCTTGGAAACGAAGTTTAGATTGTTGAATATCAGATTGAATTTGTTGGATAGTTTTTTGAGCGTTGCTTTGTTGCTCTTTTAGTCTCAATTCGGCTTGATTAATTTCAGCTTGATTTTGATTTATAATTCGCTGATAGTTTTCTTGATTTTCTTTTAATTGAGATTCAGTTTGAGTGATTTCAAATTCAGCTTGCTGTAGACGTTGTTTATAAACTTTAACAGCTTTATTCTCATCATCACATTGATTCCGCGAAATTGAACCTAGTTCACAAGCTTCTTTATGTTCTTTAACTTTAATTTGAGCTTGTTCAAGTTTAATTTGTGCTTCCTGATAAGCAGCTTTTTTTGATTTAATAACAGGAATAACTTGGTTAATTTGAGCGATTTTTTCCTGCTCCTGCACAGCAAAATTTCTTTTAAAACTATCCAAATTTTGTTGAGCTTGATTGACTTGAGCCTGCTTTTCGGACTCTTGTAAACTAAAAGCTTGTTTCAGACTATTAAAATGCTGTTCTGCTTGACTAACTTGATTTAATTTCTCAGATTCTTTATCTTGATTGCTTCGGATTTGAGTTGTTAATTCTAATTCTAATTGATTTTTTACTAATTCAAGTTGTGTTAAGCGATTTTTTGAACCTTCTAATCGGCTCCGAAGTTCTTGCATTTCTGAGCGAACTAAATCTGTTTCAAGTTCCACTAATATTTGTCCAGCTTTGACAGCATCTCCTTCTTTTACAGAAATAGCTGTAATTTTTCCAGCCACTTGAGATTCTAGTTTGAATGTTCCCTGTTGAGGTTCTAAACGTCCTCTTGCCGTTCCCGTTTCATCGAGTTTAGAAAGCATTGACCAAGGTAAAATAATGCTTGCGAAAAATAAGAAAAAGTAGAGTAATCCTCTTGTCCAAACTTGAGGTAAGCTATCAATAATTTCTTGAGTGGAATGAGACCAGTCAGATTTAGTTTTATCCTCTTCTCTGACAGAATCTAATAATTGATCGCCCTCTAAAATAGCTGATGATTGAGATAATAAATTGGGCATAATTATCCTCTATTATTCTAACAAAATTGAAACTTAAAACTGAATTATGAGTAAACTTAGAAATTCAAATCTATTCAGTGGATTCTAATTGTTGTAGATTGAGATAATAGTAACGACCTCGTTTAGACATTAATTCATAATGCGTTCCTTGTTCAATAACAATACCTCGCTCTAATACCAAAATTAAATCGGCTCGCCGAATCGTGGAAAGTCGATGAGCAATAATCAGAGTAGTTTTATTCTTGAGAATAGTTTGAAAATTATTCTGAATAATACGTTCTGATTCTGAGTCAAGATGACTGGTGGCTTCATCTAAGACTAATAACCGAGGATTTCCTAATAACGCACGGGCGATCGCTAACCGTTGTTTTTGTCCTCCTGATAGCATTCCTCCCCCTTCCCCAATTTGAGTTTCATATCCCATTGGCAGTTTTTGAATAAACTCATGGGCTCCCGCTTGTTTAGCGGCTTCAATAATGTTGTCTAAGTCGGCTGAGGGATGACCTATGCTAATATTTTCTCGAATTGTATCCCCAAACAAAAATGTATCTTGATCAACGACTCCAACTTGCGATCGCAGGGAAGAAAGGGAGATTTTGGTGATATCTTGCCCATCAATAAACACTGCTCCATCTGTAGGAAGATATAATCCCAACACTAGCTTAGAAATTGTTGTTTTTCC
Source organism: Planktothrix mougeotii LEGE 06226 (assembly GCF_015207485.1). Classification (NCBI taxonomy): domain Bacteria; kingdom Bacillati; phylum Cyanobacteriota; class Cyanophyceae; order Oscillatoriales; family Microcoleaceae; genus Planktothrix; species Planktothrix mougeotii. The sequence continues at coordinate 9,099 of NZ_JADEWU010000110.1, read as the reverse complement.
TGACCCACTGCCCCCGACTAACGCAACAGTTTGACCTGGTTTTATTTCAAAGCTGAGATTTTCTAAAACATTCATTTCGCTTTCAGGATGATACCGAAACGTGACATTTTCAAAGCGGATATATCCTTCTAAGGGGGGTAAATTTTGGCGAGTTTTATGATAAAAATCTTCTTCAGGAGCAGTATCTAATACATCATTTAAACGTTCAGCAGCAATTGTCACTTCCTGAAATTGATTCCAAAGTACAGTTAAACGTTGAAAAGGATTAATCACAGAACCTAATAACATATTAAAGGCAACTAATTGACCAATTTGCAGTTCGCCTTTAATTACTAAGTTTGCTCCAAACCAAAGTAAACCTGTGGTCAGTAAAGACTCAATCGTTGAACTAAAAATCTGAAGTCTGTTGCCAATAATCTGCCCAGAAAACATTTTTTTAACGGACTGATATAACTTATCTTCCCATCGCCAACGAACCGTTTGTTCAATGGCAATGGATTTAATTGTCCGAATTCCTGTGATAGCTTCGATTAAGTAGCTGGTTTCTATATTATAACTATTAAAAACCTCTCGTGAAATTCGCCGTAAAAATGGAGTTGCTATCAAGGCTAATAAAACGAAAGGAGGAACAATTAGTAAGGTTAAAAGAGCCATTTTCCAGCTATACCGGAACATGAGTGCTACATAAACAAAAACCGTGAGTAAATCTAGTAGAATTGATAAAGATTCTCCCGTTAAAAAACGCTGAATTTTATCATTTTCTTGCACTCTCGATAGAATATCTCCCACATAGCGAGACTCAAAGAATGAGAGTGGTAAGCGGAATGTATGTTGGATAAACCCAACAATTAGAGCCAAGTTAACTCGCTGGGCTGTATGATCCAATAAATACTGTCTCAGTCCCGTTAGAGCCACCCGAAAGAGCCCAAAAAATAGCATTCCTAACCCGATAGCAGTTAAACTTAAGGTGCTACGTTGAACAATTACTCGATCTAAGATTAATTGGGTAAAGACTGGAGTAATTAGCCCCAAAATTTGGATAAACAAAGAAGCAACAAAAACCTCAAATATGACTAGCCTATGAGGTTTAATTAACTCAAAAAATTGCCAGAAAGGAGTATTTTCTGTTTCGGTTTCTTGAAGCAGAGCCGTTGGTGTTAACAATAAAGTATAACCCGTCCATCCGGCTTTAAATTCTGGGTAGCTCAGGGTAAGTTGACCAATAGCAGGGTCACAGACAATGACTTGTTTACGGGTAATTTCATAAACAACAATGTAATGACGTCCTTCCCAATGAACAATTGCTGGAAGCGATTGCTTTGTTAATTGATCAAGACTAGCTCGAACTGCACGGGTAGAAAAACCAATAGTTTCGGCGGCGGTTCTTAGTCCTCGGAGGGAGGCACCATTACGATCAACATTGCAGATATCGCGCAAACGGTTTAAGCTAAAGTTTTTCCCCCAATATTTTCCAATCATTACTAAGCAAGTTGCGCCACAGTCTGAAGCACTTTGTTGAGCGTAAAATGGATAACGGCGGATAACGTGCTGAAACCAATGTTTGACTTGTTGAGTTGGACTGGGAAAATCAGCTTGATGAATTCGAGTTTGTTCAGAGGAGCGTTTTTTTACTGTATGACTTTGGGTTTCCGCATCAATATTGGGGGCATTTATTTCTATTGTTTCTGGTGTTTTTGAGTTAACTTCAGAGCAGTTAGAGCCAATCAATATATCGAAAGAAATTGCCTTTTGATACAAAAAGTTACGAATTTGAGGATATTGATGAAATAGAGCCAATAACAGCGAACCTGGAAGATAAGCCAGTTGGGTGTGAGAAGAGCAGCGAGCGCTGTAGGATTGAAAAGAGGCTTCAGGAAATAAGCTACATTCTCCAAAACACTCACCCACATTTAAAGCTTTAATTTGATCTTTTTGGTGATCAATTAAGCGAACTTTACCCTCTAAGATGATATAAATTCCTGGCGATGCTGTTTGAAATTCCCAAAATAAAAGGGCTTTGGATAGTTGTTGATATTCAATTTGTTTCAGGTAAGGAGAAAATTCTTGTTCTGAGATTAGATATCCCAGGACATCAGTTAACTGCTGATGGGAAATGCGAACAGAATTTTGAACCATAATGTTAACTAATTTTAATCGGGTTAAATTGCCAAAATTGCGGTGACTCTGGGATAGCATCTACTTCTAAGGTTTTGATAACGATGCCAGTTTTGGAAATTTGAGGTTCAGATTCTTCAGGTTTTGTGGTTTGAGTGCGGGTAGAAAGTCCCATATTTTTGAGCAGTCGATTAATATGGCGCTCGCTCAATTCAATTCCAAATTCTTGAGTTAAATGTTGGCTCAGTCGTTTAGCTGTCCAACGGGCATGATGGTATTGATAGGGTTTGTTAGGAACATTCACGTCTCTGGGACTTTTGCTCACCAGTTCTTGCAGTCGCAAACAATACTCCTCTGTCACAGCTTTTGGCCGTCCCAAGGGAGTTTCCTGCCAATGATGGGCCTCTCCACTTCGGGCAAATAAAGTCCAATGGCGTACAGTCGCTGCCGAGCAGTTTAACGCTCTGCAAATCTGGCTTTGGGTTTTTCCCTCATCAGCCATCAGCATGATTTGTAAACGTTGGCGGTATAGCTCATTGAGATTTGTGTCTTGCAGACTTTTTTGTAACTGTTTGCGCTGAAAAGGGGTTAAGTATTTCCCCCTTTTTGTGACATTCTGATCGATTTGTGACATAATGGCTCCATAAGGTTTAACCCTAAAAAAGCTCAGATTCCCTTTAAACTAGAGTTTTAGGACTCTGGGAAAGGCGGATTCGTCTTTTCGCCACTTAGAGCATTGTCGAACAAGAGTCGCATTTGTGACTAAATTTAGAGTGACAGATAAATTTTTGTCTGTCAAGCTGTGACAATAAAATTATTAATAGGGGGATTCAGCTTAAAATTAGGGTTAAAGCAGGACGGTTTTTACACTAACCCACCCCGACTAGCTGGCTATAAGTCACTTTTGCGACATTATTAAAATCGGAGGCTAAATCAGAATCATGAATCAGCTTAGGTTTGAACAAACCTTCAACCAACTCCCTAATCGTCGAAAGCAGGTTTTGCTGCAAGTCTTAACAGGCTGTAGCGATGAAGAAATTGCCAAAGCTCTTAATATTGGGGAAACGACAGTTAGAAAGCATATTGAAAGAGTGGCTCAAGACTTCGGCTTAAATGCCAATGGGACAGATCGGCGCTCAAAACGCTCGGATATTTTTGCTCTTTTTGCCCAATACAAACCCGAACTGTTGAGAGAGTCTGTTTTCATCCCATCTGATGTCTCTATTTCGATCCCAAAGACTCACCAACGGGTTAATACTGAAACTCAATCTATTCCACATCTGAGTTTAAACGAAGCACCCACTTCGTTTTATGGCCGTACAGAAGAACTTGCGACTTTGAGACGATGGATTTTAGAGCAGCGATGCAGACTGGTGACCGTTTATAGTTGGCTGGGGATGGGGAAAACAGCGTTATCAATGCAATTTTTTCAGCAAGTTCGGGAGGAATTTAAAGTTGTCATTGTGCGCTCGCTTAATTCTGCTCCGCCTCTCAACGAACTATTAGCTGATTTGCGGGCTTGTATCTCAAAACAGTCTAACATTAACAATGACAACGGGAATTTAAACCAACAAATAACAAATTTAATTCAAGATTTGAGAACAACACGCTGTTTAATTATTTTAGATGATGTACAAGAAATCTTGCAAAAGGGTCAGTTAGCTGGATATTATGAAAGTGAATCTGAAAATTATGGTGATTTTTTAAAACGAGTTGCAGAGACAGATCATCAAAGTTGCTTATTCCTGATTAGTCAAGAAGAACCTATCGAAATTGCCACAATGGCAGAAGAAAATTCTTCAGTTCAATCTTTGAAATTATTAGAACTATCTTTGGATACAGGACAACAAATTTTATTAGATCAGCAACAATTATCTTCTGACAATCTTGAAATTATTTCAGTAGTTTTTAATTTATGTGGTGGGAATCCAACTGTTTTACAGCTAATTTCTTCTCAAATCAGAAACTTGATTTCAGGAAAATTATTAACCTCAAGTCTTCAAAATATTATTTATTCTACAATTGAAGATTTTTTGAAAAAAACTATAACCACCATAAAAAGCCGATTAACTCAACCTGAGATGTGCTTGATCTATGGATTATTCCTTTTTCAGAAACCCATGCTACTATCGAGAGCATCGAATAAATTTTTTGGAGATAAAAGCTTAGATTTTATTTCAATTATCAACTCATTATCTAGGCGTTCTCTACTGGAAATCAATCAAGAATCAGGAAAAGAGCGATTAGCTCTTAATCCTATCATCCAAGAATCTCTTGAGTATTCATTTTTAGGGCAAATTGATCAAATGAATTGGAGTTTAGACTTCCAATATTCTGAAAAATTAGAATTCTTGAAAAGCCTTAATATGATTCATGAATCAACAAAGGTGGATGAAGCCTCTGAGTCAATAAAAACTGCTTCTTTAGAAATTGCAAATTACTTGAATCAATATGGCTATAAACAGTATTTAAAAGGAGACTTTACCACCGCTAAATATTATTTAATTTGGGCAACAAAGTTTCAACCTGATTTTGTCGCTGCCCATTTTAACTTGGGTTCAACTTATGAAAGGCTTCAGGATATTCCTAAAGCTCGAGATCATTATCAAATAGCGGCTCAATTTAGTCAAAGGGGGAGTCATGCTGCCATTAGTAATTTAGCACGTTTAGAAATTTTACAAGGAAACATTGATACAGCTATTGATCTGATTCAACCGATTTTAGAAGAAGTTCAAGATAGGGCTGTTGCTTCTTCAGTTCATAAAAACTTAGGTTGGGCTTACTATGTTCAAAACTCTTATTTTCAAGCTGAAATACACTTGCAAAAAGCAATCGAACTTGACCCTCAACGAGCCGCTGCCTATTGTCTTTTGGCTCAGGTGCAAGAAGCTTTGGGTCAAGAAGAAATTAGTTTGGCACTCTGGAAAAATTGTTTACAGTTTGATGCTGATGACCAACGACCAGAGGGAGTGGCTTGGCGTTCTTCAGAACTGGAGCTTTGGCAGGCTCAAGCTCGTTATCGCTTGCGTTGTGAACAGTCCTGCTCAACCTCCGCATCTTCATAGAGCGTGCCTTTATCCCTCTTTCCCAAATCTATTAACTTTTGTAAAAAAACACCAGCTTGCGTAAAATTGACTTTTTCATACTGAGTAGTCATTAGAGGCTTGCTAGTTCTGTCAACTCTTACTTTTACCCAGTCAACAATGAACCCTAATTTAGAACAACTAGCGATTCAAGCTCAAGGATATCCCAGAGGTAGTCAAGAACGACGGTTAGCTCTCAAAAAACTGATTGAAGTTATTCATAAACAGTCTAACCAGTTTATCCGTCCTAACTCTAGTAAATATCCATCTCATCTGCGGTCAGAAATTTTTACTTTAGCCTTTCAAAGATCATTAATTTTTATTTATTACCCAGACAAAAATATAGAAGGATATCATTCAGAATTAGGAACAGTAAGAACTTGGTTAAATGTAAAATTAGACAGGCGTTTTTTTCAAGAAGTATATCAACAACTTATGAATCAGAAAAAACCATGTATTTCTTTACCTTTGACATCAGATTCAAATTTTGAAGATTCGGCAACTCCTTTAGGAAAAATCGGAAATAAATTTAATATTTCCACTGTTAATGATATTCCTGATCTTCAAGCCTACCAATCTAACCCTTTAATGGATAATCAATCTATTCTGGAACAAGTCATTCAATATTTGCAGGAAGATCCTGAAAATATTTTTGAAAAAGAGCATATATCTGGTTGTCCTGAAGCTAACTTTAAAGTGATTGCTCTTAAACACTTAAATCGAGAAAAATGGGCTGATATTGCTGAACAGTTTGATGAATCACTCCAAACTGGAACATTAGTAGGATTTATTCAAACTCCTACAGCAGAAAATATTAGCCTTAGTGAATTTCAATCTATTGAGCATTTATTAGATTGTTTAGAAGCTAGTCAACCTGTAAATTTAGTTCAATCTTCTATTAATTTATACGATTGGTTAAAAGGAGTTTTTACTAAAGGTTGGGAAACTTTAGAACATCTCAATGGTTCTAGCTTAAATTTAGCTCCTGTTCTTAGAACCGCTTCTGAACCCGGGGAAGAAGGAATTAAACAAGCTAAAAATTATGATTTTGGCTTGCAAGTAGGAACTCAATCGGTTACAATGTTAGTCAATCTAATTCCAAAACCAGAACAAAAGATTGAAGTTCGCATTCAAGTTCACCCTATTAAAGGTGAAGATTTTTTACCTTCTGATCTGCATTTACTAATGCTTTCTGAAACTGATGAAGTTCTTCAGCAAGTTCAATCCAGAGAGCAGGATAGCTATATCCAGTTAAAACGCTTTAAATGTTCCTCTGGAGAGCGTTTTAAAGTTAAATTAAGCTTTGAGGATATGAGTTTTACAGAAGAATTTACAGTTGAATACTAAATTAAATAACTATGACAATCAATTGGGTTATTTTAACTTTCGGTCAAGGAAGTTTAAATACAGGTTTTCCTCATGTTACTTTAGAAATTAGGAAGCCTGAAGGGGATACGGTAAAAATCTCTGGAGGTTTACCTGATGCACCCCAAGTTTTAGAATTTTATCGGAGATGGCAGCAATTCTATAGTGGATATTATGAAAGATTAGGATGGTCTTTTCGTATTGAAATTGATGAAGGAGATTTGACAAACGTAGCAGTTCAAGATTTACCGCAAATCGGATTAAAATTAAAAAATGAGATCAATACTTGGCTCAATTCTAATTTATTTAAACCAATTGAAAAAACTTTAAGAACCCAATTAAGTCCTGATGATAAAATTGGATTTATTATAGAAACTAATCAGGAGCAAATTCAGCGACTTCCCTGGAATTTTTGGGAATTTTTTGAAGACTACCCTCATGCAATTCATGCGTTTAGCCCTTCTTCTTATTTTCCTAAAAAGCAGAAAAGGAATAAATTTCCTCGAACGAAAGTTAAAATCTTAGCAATTTTAGGGCAAAGTCAAGGGTTAGATTTAACAAAAGATGTTCAATCCTTAAAACAAATTCATGATTCTACTCCTGAATTCCTAACCCAGCCTAAATCCGAAGATTTGAATGATGAACTTTGGAAAATAGGGTGGGATATTTTATTTTTTGCAGGGCATAGTAAAACTAATAAACAAGGAGTTATTTATCTAAATGAAGAAGAAACTTTAACGGTAAATCAAATTAAATATGCAGTTAGTAAAGCTATCATGAGGGGATTAAAGTTAGCTATTTTTAATTCCTGTGATGGTTTAGGTTTAGCACGAGATTTAACTGAATTACAACTTCCTGTTGTGATTGTTATGCGAGAACCTGTACCCGATGAAGTAGCCCAGGTATTTTTAAACCATTTTGTCAATGCTTATGCACAGGAAGAATCTGTTTTAATGGCTGTGCTAGAAGCTCGGCAACGATTAGAAAAGTTAGAGTTAAAGTATCCCTATGCTGCTGGATTACCTACCATTTTCTTAAACCCATCTGTACCTGTTCCAACTTGGCAAGATTTAGGTCGAATTGTTGAACCTGATTTTTCTCCCTATCAAGGCTTATTGACGTTTCAAATTAAAGATGCGCCGTTCTTTTTTGGACGGGAGAATTTTACAAAACAGTTAGTAGAAGCTGTTGAAAGGCAGCCTTTAGTTGTAATCACAGGTTCTTCAGGGAGTGGTAAATCATCCGTTGTTTTTGCAGGTTTAATTCCTCAACTGCACCGATTAGAAAAATGGTATGATATTTCATTTCGCCCTGGAGATCGTCCTTTAATGGCTTTGGCAGGTACGCTAATTCAGATATTGGAACCTCAACTTAGTCAAAGCGAGCGAATTCCTAAAATTCGGGCATTAGCACAACATTTATGGAAGTTTCCTGATGGACTAAGAGATATTTTTGATGAGATATTTAAAAAATATCCAGATCAAACGCTCTTATTAATTATTGATCAGTTTGAAGAATTATATAGCCTTTGCCAAAACCGAAAAGAACAAAATGTATTTATTGATAGATTATTGAAAATCGTTAATCTAAAAATTAATTTAAGGATTGTTATTACGATTAGAGCAGATTTTTTAGAGCAAGCTTATTCTCATCGAAAGTTTACCGATGCTTTGCAGTATCTAGGGACTCATATCCTTGGCCCTATGTGTAGCGAACTGCAAACATAAACGCTTCAAACTGCAAACAAGCCAATTTTCAAACCACATTATTTGCAAATAAGAGGGGGCTCAAAACCACATTCACTGCAAATGAAACCACATTATTTGCAAACAAACCACATTCACTGCAAATGAAACCACATTATTTGCAAATAAGCCCTAACCCTTACCAGGATTGGGTTACAGCATTTGTTGCTCCTCAAGTGTTCAGATTAAACAAGGTTTTGCACTGGACATATATGTTGATTTATTTAAATATAAACTGAACACAAAGAACAGAAACACTCTATATGCAGTCTTTCTCGGATTAATTTAACTTCCCTCTGACGCATATAAGGGAATCCCCATTTTTAACATTTGGTCTCTCAAATCTTGGGTTCGACCTGGAGGTAACTGAGCGTGTATAAAAGAATTGACTTCACTAACTCGTATATTTAATAACTCAGCTAGAACTTTAGCATTGTAACCATGTCGCATTAAGCGGGGTTCTAAATCGTTAAGTCCTACGTTCAGGACAGCTTCAGCCAGGTCACGGGTGACAGGTTTTGTTGCTGCTTGATAAGCGTCTTCAAAAGCCCTCTGCAAATAATGTTCGATTTGCAATGGAGTCGTCAATCGTTCTGCTAAAAAGGCAATAGCTTCATCAGTCATCAAATCTTCTGGCAAATAATCATCGTAAATACACTCGCTCAATAGACATCTCCGAAAATTCGCAAATGCCCTCTATCGCTACTTTTTAAATCTCTAGCACTCCTGTGCCAGGTTCTCTAAAAGTAACGTATTCATAGGCTTTTTTAGCTATACTAATAATAATTAAT
>NZ_JADEWU010000109.1:0-16030 GCF_015207485.1 Planktothrix mougeotii LEGE 06226 | reverse complement strand
GGGAATGGTAACTCCTTGTAGGATTTTTTGATACATTCCTAGTAATTTTCCGATGCGATTTTGATAAAAAAATAGGCGATCTCGAATGGTTCTTAAGTGTTCGGGTTCATCTTGAAATTCCCAACTTTCAATAATTTTAGTTCGGGCTAGAGACTCAATCCAAAAAGATTCTAGTCCGGCGGGAATAATGATTTTTTGAGAGCTACTACTTTGATTAATGGTTTGGATTAATTGGCACAATTTTTGAGTTAAAAAGGGTTGTCCATTTGTCCAATTTAAAATTTCGCTTAAGACCGCTTGGGGTCGTTCAGAATAGGGCGTTAACCCCTGGGCTAAAGGTTGAGCTTCATGGAATTGAAAACCTTGTAAAAAAATTGATTTACCAATATTAAAAGGAGTCCGAGTTTTATCAGTAATTAAATCCGGGGGAGTGGCGACTCCAAAAATTGCAAAGGTTAGACGGTTATATTCAGAATAAATAGCTCGGTTGTTATAACAAAATCGAATCAAAGCAAAAAAATCATCAACGGAAAACGGTAAACTCAGAATACTATCAATTTCATCAATAAAAATAATAATTTTTTTTTGAGGAAAAAATTCAAATAATAAACGCTCTAAAAAATTGCTAAATCGTTGGGAAAATGAAACGTTTTCCTGGGTTGTCCACCAGGATTTAAAATTAAAGGTGTTGAATAAATTAAATCCTAATAATAAGCTGGTGATTGCTCCTTTATACCATTGAAGTGGCGTTACAGATTCACTCCCAATTTGGGTCATATCCAAGGTTGCACAAACATAACCTTCCTGTTTCATCCGATAAAATGTTCGGACTAATAAAGAAGATTTTCCCATTTGTCGAGCATTGAGAACATAACAAAATTCTCCCGCTTTTAAGGCTTCATACAATTCTGTATCTGCTTGGCGAACCACATAAAATAAATCATCATTACTGAGACTACCGCCGACACGATATCGATAGATTGTCATTCTTTTAATCAATATCTAAATTGCAAAAATGAACTCAATTGCACTTGATCTCTGCCGTTTCTTTTAGATTCATATAAGGCTTCATCGGCGGCTAAAAATAACGAGCCAATATCATTGGTATCAACACCGGGAATTGTAGTGGCTACGCCGATACTAATTGTAACAATCGGTGCTGGACGATTGGGCAATTGTTCTGTGTCAAAGGGAAGCGCTAAAGTTTTGAGATTCTCACGAACTGCTTCCGCAATATACAGTGCGCCTGTTGCGTCTGTTCTCGGAAGGATAATCACAAATTCTTCACCCCCATAACGAGCCACTAAATCCCCCGGACGTTGAACGACATTACGAATAGATTGAGCTACTTTTTTTAAACATTCATCTCCCATTTGATGACCATAAGTATCATTATAAATTTTAAAATGATCAATATCACATAAAATTAAAGATAAGGGAGCAATTTCCCGCATCATTCGTTTCCATTCAATCTCTATACAGTGATCAAATTGCCTGCGGTTGGCGACTTCTGTTAAAGGATCAACATAAACCAAAGCTTTTAAAAATTTATTTTCTTGTTGAAGTTTTCGTAATTTACTGGCATTTTCTTGATTTTTATTCAACAATTGCCACTGAAAATAAAGACGATAAAGTTCACAAGAACATAGACAATAATTTCCTTGTAAATTGACTAAACCTAAACTATACAATTGATAAGCAATGAGCGGTTCAATTTGAATACTGTCTGTTGCCGTTGCTACTCGTTTCATGGCTATAGCAAGTTCAGGTTTTTGTTGAAGGCTCAACGAGAGAGATTGCAAATGTTCTCGATAAATTCCGGTTAAGGTTGGAGAGGTATTTAATAACTCATCTATGTTAATGAGATCATAGCTTAAGTGATAAAGTGCAAGATGGACTAAATAGGGATGTCCTCCAACTAAATTGGATAGTTTTTTAATGTGATTATCCGTTAAATTCAGTTGATAACGTTGTGCTAAGTCCTTAACTTGTTCCAGGGTAAATACAGGTAATTCAATCGCTAAACCAATATTAAAGGGGGATTGATGAATATTTAAAGATACATAAACTTCTGTGGACTGAACTAAAATAAAATGAACCTTTTGCCAAAGTTGAGTTTGCCTTCCCTGCTCATACCAAAATCGAATCAGAGGGAGGAAATCTTGGCTAATATTTTGATACTCAAAAACCCGATTTAATTCATTAAAAGCTAAAACAATAGAGGAATTGAGTTGGGGAAAAATATGACTTTCTAAATAAACTGTAGAACTGACTTTACTCCCAATATCATCATCCCAATAATTGCTTAATTGAGGTTCAATTTTCAATTGTCGAGCGATATTAATACACAGCCACTTCAAAAATTTATTAGAATTCTCAAAAATGGCACTATCCGCTTGGAGAAAATCAATTGAAACCGTCTGATATCCTAAACTTTCAGCATAGTTTAGCAGTCTTAAAATAAAAGAACTTTTGCCCATTTTTCTAGGAGCTTTTAGTCGGAGTAAGCTCCCCGATTTTTTAATTTCAGCATAGCCTAAATTTTCGCAAGGTAGGCGTTGAATATAAAATTTAGAATCTAAAGGCAGTGGACGATCAGGAAATTCAATTGTATCTTTTGGGACAAAAGTTGGGTTTAAAGACATAATAAATACATCATTAATAGAAAAAACTTTGTTGATAATGAGTTGAAAAATAGATGGGTTTAAAATTCAAGTTTGATTCCTCCCTAGTTTGGATTGTTCTGAGGTGATCAACAATATCATTTGGGTTGATCGGTTTGCTCTAACGGTGAGTTAAAGCCTTAAAGTTAAAATTTTTATCCTTTGGGCTTGACAACGTGTCAAAACTCGACTCACATCCTAGGTTTTCAGGGTTTTTGTTTGATTTAGGCGAGGTGATTGTGATTAGCGAGTGAATTTTAGTATAGTCTACATTCACTATAGATCCTTATTTTCGTAAATTCAATACCTTTTTTTAAAAGGGGTGAATAGAAAAAAACAGACTCATCTTTAAATAAATTAAAGCTAATCTTCTCGGAAATAAAAAATTAACAGGATGATACAAGGAAATAGGGTAAAGGCTATTATTGATTAACGACCCATCCCTACTCCTTCTCTCACTTTCTTTTAAAGGTTAGGATATGCCATTTTATACGGATCTACAATGGCATCAAATTCTTCACTAGAAATATATCCTAATTCCAGACAAACTTCTTTTAACGTCAGATCTTTTTCTAAGGCAATATGGGCAACTTTGGCTGCATTATCATAGCCAATTTTAGGAGCCAAAGCCGTCACTAACATTAAAGATTGTTCAACATAACTATTAATTTTTTTACGATTAACTTCTAATCCCATTAACAAGAAATCTGTAAAATTATGGCAACTATCTGATAAAATAGCCACGGATTGCAAGAAATTAAAAATAATCATGGGTTTGAAGACATTTAACTCAAAATGTCCCTGGGAACCCGCAACACTAATCGCGGTATCATAGCCAATCACTTGTGCGGCTACCATGGTCATGGCTTCACATTGCGTGGGGTTGACTTTCCCCGGCATAATAGACGAACCGGGTTCATTTTCAGGTAATATTAATTCACCTAAACCACAACGGGGGCCACTGCCTAAAAACCGAATATCATTAGCAATTTTCATTAAGGAACACGCTAAGGTTTTTAAGGCTCCACTTGCCATCACTAAGCCATCATGAGCCGCCATAGCTGCAAATTTATTCGGGGCAGAAATAAAGGGTAATCCGGTTAATTGACTAATGCGATCGGATACTTTTTCAGCAAATCCTTGAGGCGTATTTAAGCCAGTTCCAACGGCTGTTCCCCCGATGGCTAATTCATATAAATCCGGTAAAATTATCTCCAGTCGCTTTAAATTTCCATCCAATTGTGCTACATAACCGGAGAATTCTTGACCTAACGTTAAGGGAACCGCATCTTGTAAATGGGTTCTCCCAATTTTAACAATATCGGCAAATTCTTCGGCTTTTTTGTGTAATTCATCCCGCATTTTTTTGACACTGGGAATTAACCGTTGTGTAACAGCAATGGCTGCTGCAATGTGCATCGCTGTGGGAAATGTATCGTTAGAAGATTGAGACATATTAACATGATCATTGGGATGAATCGGATTTTTACTGCCTAAGATTCCCCCAGCTATTTCAATGGCTCGGTTCGCAATGACTTCATTAATATTCATATTCGATTGGGTTCCACTTCCGGTCATCCAAACTCGCAAGGGAAAGTGATCATTGAGTTGACCCGCAATGACTTCATCGGCGGCTTGAATCATTAATTTTGCTTTGTCTGCGGGGAGTTTTCCTAACTCTTGATTCGTAATTGCAGCGGCTTTTTTCAGGATACCAAAGGCAGTGATTACTTCCTGGGGCATTAAATCATTGCCAATGCTAAAATAATAAATAGAGCGTTGGGTTTGGGCACCCCAATACCGATCGCTCGCTACTTCAATTTCTCCCATACTATCGCGTTCTTTGCGGGTTGGTTGCTGGGTTGTCATGTTAAGATTTTTCTCCCTTTAATTTAGTTGATTCGTGAATTTAAAAGTTATTGAGCCGTCAGATTTAAGACTTGTTGAATTTGTTGTGCGGCTTTATTATTTCCCTGTTGTGTATATAAACTTAAGGCTTTATTCCAAGCATTTTTAGCTTCGGCGATGTTCCCTTTTTTCCAGAACGCTTCCCCTAAATTTTTTAAGGCTTCTGCATAGTCAGCATTAATTTCTAAGGCTTTTTGATACTGTGCGATCGCTTCATCCCATTGACCTTGAGTTGCTTGTAAAAAGCCTAAAGCATTATAAGCTAAAGCATATTTAGGATTAAGGCGAATCGCTTCTTGATAAGCTTGAGTGGCTTCCTCAATTTTGCGTTGATAAAACAAAGCATTTCCGAAATAAAAATGATATTTGGCTTCTTCAGGTTGAGCTTCTACCAATTGACGAAAAATAGTTTCAGAAGCTGCATAATTTCCAGTTTTATAAAGTTGAATTCCTTGGCGAAGTGCAGCTTGTCGGCTTTGCTTTTTATCTAAACGTTGTTGTTCTGCTTCATTGGGTTTACCTCGAAGCTCATCAGCAGTCGGTAATTCATTTTGAGATCGGGCAAAGGTTGGGAATAAAAGAATAATTCCCACAATCATCGTTTGCACCAGTTTTACACGAAACAGATTTTTTTTCATATAGCGGTTTTGATCAGAAATTGTTGACTCAGGGATTGAGTTAAGGCTTGATTATAATTGAAGTTGCAATTCAAAGCAAGTTAAAATCTTCTCAGGCTCAAACTAATCAAATCGAGTAAAGCATCCAGGGGTTGTAATTGACACAGGGGGATTTCTGTACCCTTAACTTGTTCAATAAATCCTAAGAGTTTTCCTGCTTTAAACTGTTCATCTAATTCGACAATAACATAACCAATTCGATCTGACCCAACTTCCATGGGAATAGGACAAGTTTGCGATCCCATTTTAACCGCACGGCATTCTAATTTTCCTAAATGAGGAATTAATAAATCGGCACTATTTGCCACCAATCTCACAACGGAATTCCAACTATCACTCTTGAGTAAATCTGTTTCGATTCCTAACAGTTGTAAAAAATCATAAACCACTAAAACGGCAAGGGTATTGTTAAAGACTTGTTCGGCTTTTTCATCGGTGGGTTGATGTTGAGCAAAGCGTTGAGCAAGGCGACGGTTTCTTTGGGGAATTGGTAAGATAATAGAATCTTCTCCAGTGGCGTATCCCATAATTTTAAACTCTGGAAAACTACAAAATTAAGAATAAAAATACCCTTGATAATGAGCGCAAGTCTCTACAATAATCTGTTGCAATCCTCTTGATAAATTATCCATTCTTAATTTTAACTCTTCCTGAAATCCTGAATATTGATCAAAGCATTGGTCAGGATTAATTCTCATAATTACTACATCTTTTTACAAAACTTTAAAACTTTGTCGGAGGATTTATGCCCATCATAACCCCAAGTTAAATAGAGGTAAGTGATGGGCGTAGCTCATCTTAAATTCCTAACGGGGGTTTTCAACTTCCGGTTGAAAGAATAGATCTTCAGCTTGTTCCGAAGCGGGAGAAATCACACAATTAACAACATTACTAACCACACAAACAACAGGGGCTAAATCCGTTCCTTGTAAAACCGATCCTTTTAATATAGTTTGAGATAATTCTGCCCGATCAATGTTAGTATCCGCTAGAATTGTAGCCGTTAAGTTAGCACTTTCTAAAGCAGCCCGATCCAAATTAGCTCTGCGTAAATCTGCTCCTAAAAGATTAGCATTAGTGAGATTTGCTGCTTCTAAATCACTATTAAATAGAAAAGCTTGACGCAAATCAGCATTTTCTAAATTCGCTTGGTTGAGATAGGATTCGCTCAGATTTGCACTAACTAAACTGGCATCTTTTAGATTAGCTTTAATCAAATTGACTTGAGCTAAATCCGCTTGGGATAAATCCGCTTCTCTTAAATCAGCCCGTTCTAAGATAGTATTCCTTAAATTCGCATCAAATAAATTAGCAGCGGCTAAATTGGCTTGTGTTAAATCGGCATAATATAAATTTGCTTGATTCAAATTCGCGCTGCGTAAATCAACTCCTCTTAAATTAGCACCTTGTAATTGCGCTTTAAATAAATCTGCCCCTCTTAAATCAAACTGTTGCAAATTAGCTCCCCTTAAATCACATTCAGGACAACGATTTGTCGTTCTTAATCGTTGTAAATCGGATTCATTTTCGGCTTGAACAACGGGGGCAAATCCCAGTGTAGATAGAATAACAGACAATGCTAAGACTTTAAGGTTCATCATCCTCACTCCATTTTTTTAGTATTATTGCTCAACCTGTTCAAAGCCTAGGGCTTGGGAATGGGTTAAGCATTTGCCCAAATTTTATCACAAACCCCAGGAGGGGCAAGTATTTTTTGGCTAAATGATTGCCATTTCAAAAAATTGGAGTAAAATTAAGCTGTAATTAACATATTTTTTTCAGGGTAAATTATGGACAACGAAACCTATGAGTTTAATGAATCCCAAAATCAACTGATTTTGGATTTGTCTAAAAAAATGCTCTTTGTCAGTTACTTTCTAATAGCCAGTGGAATATTGGGGGCTATTAGTGGCATCATCGCAATTATGCAAGGAGGATTTGGTGGGATAGTTCAGGGAGTCGTTTTATTGGTAACAGGAATTTGGACAATTAATGCTTCAAAAGCTTTCAAATTAATTGTAGAAACTCAAGGCAATGATATTGAAAATTTGATGGGTGCTTTGGGGCAACTGCGTAAACTTTATACGCTGCAATATTGGCTGTTTATGATTGCCTTAATTTTTATCGTAATCGGTTTTATTGCAGCAATTATTTTGGCTGTTTCTGGAGGTATTGGCTAATGGAATTAATCAATAAGATTAGCTAATTTTAATTTCATCACTATCCCCTTTCAATGATATTTTCTGACCTCACGAATTACTGAGTTAACCTTTGTCTGTTAGAATTAGCAAAACGTCAGATTTTAACCCATGCAATTAGCCAACTCTCCTCCTACAAAGAGTAAACGAGTTGATGCGTTAGATGCGTTGCGAGGACTTGCAGTTTTAGCAATGGTATTATCCGGTGTAATTCCTTTTAATGGAACTTTACCTGCTTGGATGTATCACGCTCAATTTCCGCCACCAACTCATCAATTTAATCCAAAAATAGCGGGACTGACTTGGGTTGATTTAGTCTTTCCCATCTTTATTTTTTCATTAGGAACTGCTATTCCTATCGCCTTATCTCGGCGTTTATCTCAAGGATGGACAAATCTTGAAATCAGTTTTGGAATTATAAAACGGGGCTTTTTATTAGGAACTTTTGCTATTGTTTTACAACATTTTCGCCCAACGGTTATTAATCCTGAACCGAGTTCTGAAAAATGGCAACTGGCGTTAATGGGATTTGGAATCTTATTTTTAATGTTTGTTCAGTTACCTAGAGTTATTCCTAAATGGATTAATTTAGCGGTGAATTTAATCGGTTGGGGGACTGCGATCGCTATTTTAACTCAAATTCAATATCCCCATAATTCTAAATTCCCTGAATTTTCTCTCTATCGAAGTGATATTATTTTATTGGTATTAACAAATATTGTTATTTTTACCTCTTTTATTTGGTTATTCACGCGCCATCATCCCCAATTTAGAGTCGGGTTACTGGGGGTTTTATTCGCCTTAATTTTATCAAAATCAGCCGGGGGATGGATGAGCAATTTGTTATCTATTTCTCCTATTCCTTGGTTATATCAATTTGAATATTTAAAATATTTATTTATTGCTATCCCCGGAACTATAATTGGGGATGAAATCGTCAGTTATACCCAGATTGAGGATGAATATATCCCGAAAACTTGGAACCGATTTCGCCTAGGGGGAATTGTGATTTTAATGTTATTAATCATTTTAAATTTAGTCATGGGTTTACAATCTCGTTTACTCCCCCAAACCACCGGAATTAGTGTAATTTTATTAATTATTAGTTATCCCTTACTCAAAAATCCTAGCCATCCCCTAGAAGATTTACTTTATCAAATGTATCAATGGGGACTGTATGGATTAATTTTAGGATTAGCTTTTGAACCCTATCAAGGAGGAATCAAAAAAGACCCTACAACAATGAGTTATTTTTTGATAACACTGGCGATCGCAATTTTCCTGTTAATGATCTTAACCATTCTCATCGAGAGCTTTCACCAAACCCTCTGGTTTCAGTTATTCATCGATACGGGTAAAAATCCCATGATTGGTTATTTAGCCTTTGCCAACTTGTTATGGCCGATTTTAGAATTACAAGGCTGGACTCCTAAAATTGAAGCCGTAACAAATACCCCGGTTCTTGGATTTTTAAGAGGATTATCTTATACTTTAATTATAGCATTATTTGTGAGTTTATGTACTCGATTAAAATTATTCTGGAAAACCTAATTTAATCATGAATTCTGGATCGACCTCCTCTAACTTAATTGTTGTAACTGGCCCCTCCCGTTCAGGAAAAAGTGAATGGGCGGAAACCTTAGCAATACAGTCTCAAAAACAAGTCATTTATATTGCTACCTCTGCTCATGATCCAACAGATGAAGAATGGAAAAGGCGGATTCAAAAACATCAAAAACGTCGTCCGACCGACTGGAAACTATTAGAAATTCCAATCGAATTAACCGCAACATTACAAAAAATATCCTGTCAAAATAATTGTATCCTTGTAGATTCATTAGGAACGTGGTTAGCCAATCTTCTTGATCAAGATGAAACCACCTGGGAAAATACTCAAAAACAATTATTACAAACCTTGCATCAAATCCCAGGAAATGTCATTTTAGTAGCAGAAGAAACCGGATGGGGAATTGTTCCCGCTTATCCCATTGGTCGAACCTTTCGCGATCGCTTAGGGGCGTTAGTTCGTCATTTAGGCGCGATCGCCAACCGTGTTTATCTGGTGACAGGCGGTTATGTTTTGAATCTGACAGAATTGGGTTCGCCTTTAAACTCAGAATCGTCAAAAACCTGATACCCTATTTTTGAGTCAAACTTTGTCCCTGCTACGGTCAGCTTCAATTTTATGCCTAAATGGTTTGTGTTGCACTGGCGTTTTCTCTGTTTATTAATAGGTTTGGTAACACTATTAACCCCATTCCTTTTGACAGTTTATATTAAAACGGTTACAAATAATCGTCGATATTTTCAAGTCGAGAAAGTTCCCAATGAACCTGTTGCAATTGTATTTGGGGCGGGAGTTTGGGCTGATGGAACCCCCACACCGATGTTAGCAGATCGGGTAGAAGGGGCGGTAGAATTATATCGTTTAGGGCGAGTTCATAAAATATTAATGACCGGAGATAATGGCACTCCTGAATATAATGAAGTTGTTGCCATGCAGCAATATGCAGAACGTTTAGGAGTTCCGAATAAAGATATTAAATTAGATTATGCAGGATTTAGTACCTATGAAAGTTGTTATCGTGCTAAAGTTATTTTTGGGGTAGAACGAGCCGTTTTAATTACCCAAAAATATCATCTTCCCCGTGCAGTTTACACCTGTAATCAATTGGGGATAGAAGCAGTGGGTTTAGGAACACCGGACTGGGGGAAATTCAAGGATGATTCCATGAGATTTTACACCCAACGGGAAGTTTTAGCCGTAATAAAAGCTATCCTAGAACTCCATATTATTCGTCCCAAACCCACCTTTCTCGGCCCCTTTGAAGGAATGTCTTAATCAGTTGTCAGTTATCAGTTATCAGTTATCAGTTATCAGTTAAAAATTTAAAATATTATAATTATGGCTTTATATTTGGATTCTGCAATCATTTCGGAAGCGCAAATTGTCAAAGAGTGGGGATGGGTAAAAGGAATTACCACGAACCCGACTTTATTGGCAAAAAGTGAATTATCTCCTGAAGAAACTTTAAAACACTTAAAAGATTTAATTTCGGGCGAAATTTATTATCAATTAACCGCTTCGGATTTTCAAGGAATGGTTAGAGAAGGAAGAAAAGCCTTTGAATTATTAGGAGAACAAACGGTTTTAAAAATTCCTGCTACAACCATTGGATTTCAAGCAGTTGCTAACTTATCTCCAGACATTTCCTGTTCTGTTACTGCTATCTATAGTCCTGCTCAAGCCGCTGTTGCTATGGAAGCAGGGGCAAAATATGCGATCGCTTATGTTAATCGTGCAACGCGATTATTAGGAGATGGAATTGCATTAGTTAAAAACATGGCGAATATATTAGATGGAAGTCCGACCAAAATATTAGCAGCCAGTATTAAATCTCCCGAAGAAGCCGCCGCAACGTTGCAAGCAGGAGCGTATCATTTAACATTACCCTTGGAAATTTTAACCGCCATGACTACCCATAAATTATCAGAAAAAACCGTGATAGAATTTAATCAGAATGGGGTGGGAATTGACTTAGGAAGTTAGAAGAATTCTGACAATTTTTTCAGGTGTGGGCGAGAAGACCTCACCCCTACAGGCGATTTTTGTTACATCTTTTTTATGGGTTTTCTTTTCAGGTGTGGGCGAGGAGACCTCGCCCCTACGGACATCGTACAATAGAATAGAAAGTGTTGAATTCCCGTGTTTTTCTAGCCATGACTCAAACTGTTGATTTCCTTAGTCATCTCAATGCGTCTCAACGTCAAGCGGTTGAGCATTTTTGTGGCCCGATGCTGGTGGTGGCGGGGGCGGGTTCGGGTAAAACACGGGCGTTAACCTATCGCATTGCTAATTTAATTCGCAGTTATCGGGTTCATCCTGAGAATATTTTAGCGGTGACATTTACGAATAAAGCCGCCAGAGAAATTAAAGAACGAGTTGAGTCCATTTTTGCTCAACAACAAGCAGAAATCGAATTTGAAAAACCGTTTTCAGCCTTAGCTGCTGATGAACAAACTCGCTTAAAATCAAAGGTTTATCGCAGTATTACCAAACATCTATGGATGGGAACGTTCCATAGTTTGTGCGCTCGAATCTTGAGATATGATATTAATAAATATCAAGATGAAAGTGGGCGAAAATGGGATAAAAATTTTTCAATTTTCGATGAAGATGATGCTCAAAAATTAGTTAAATTTATCGTCCTCAAAGAAATGAATTTAGACGATAAAAAGTTTGAGCCTAAAAAAATTAGATATTCTATTAGTAATGCCAAAAACTTAGGGTTATCTCCTCAACAATATGCCAGAGAAAACCCGGATTATTATGGACGAGTGGTATCAGAGGTTTATAGTGCTTATCAATCTCAGTTAGCCGCCAATAATGCCTTAGATTTTGATGATTTAATTCGAGTTACCGTTGATTTACTGAGTCAAAATGAACAAGTCTTAGCGTATTGGCATCAAAAATTTGGTCATATTTTAGTTGATGAATATCAAGACACCAACCGCACCCAATATAATTTAATTCGATTATTAGTCACCAATGGCGAAAACCCCAGAACGTTCAAAAATTGGCAAAATCGCTCAATTTTTGTGGTGGGAGATGTGGATCAATCCATTTATTCGTTTCGCATGGCAGACTATAAAATATTGTTAGAATTTCAACAGGATTTTGGCGATCGCTTATCTGATGACGATACCCGGACTATGATTAAATTAGAGGAAAATTATCGCTCACGGGAAAATATTCTTCAAGTTGCTAACCATTTAATTCAACAAAATACAGAACGCATTGATAAAATTCTCCGTCCAACACGAGGAGAAGGACAGCCAATTTATTGTTATAAGGCGGATGATGAAATCGATGAAGCCAATTTTATTCTATCACAAATTCAAGGAATTAGTCAACAAAATCCAGAATTAGATTATGGTGCATTTGCCATTTTATATCGAACCAACGCCCAATCTCGCGCCTTAGAAGATGTGTTATTAAGACATAATATCCCCTATACCGTTGTCGGGGGATTAAGATTTTATGACCGCAAAGAAATTAAAGATTCCTTATCCTATTTAAGAGTCGTTGCGAACCCCGCCGATAGTGTCAGTTTGCTCAGAATTATTAATGTCCCCCGTCGAGGAATTGGCAAAACCACCATTGATGGGTTAGTTAATGCCTCTCAACAGTTAGGAATACCCCTCTGGGAAGTGATTAGTGATGAAGATTCAGTTAATACAATAGCAGGACGTTCAGCAAAATCAGTGAATCAATTTGCTCAAATTATTAAAACTTGGCAAGAACGCCTAGAAGACCATTCTGCATTGCAAATTTTAGAAGGAATTTTAGAAGATGCAGGTTATATTCAAGACTTAAAAAAAGAAGGAACTGATGAGGCAGAAAACCGTTTAGAAAATATTAAAGAATTAAGTAACGCGGTGTCTCAATTTCAAGAAGAATATGAG
The DNA here is from genome assembly GCF_015207485.1 of Planktothrix mougeotii LEGE 06226. NCBI lineage: Bacteria > Bacillati > Cyanobacteriota > Cyanophyceae > Oscillatoriales > Microcoleaceae > Planktothrix > Planktothrix mougeotii. The sequence continues at coordinate 3,118 of NZ_JADEWU010000109.1, read as the reverse complement.
GATACAACCTTAAGTGGATTTTTAGCCAGTGCGTCCTTATCTTCTGATTTAGATAATTTACAAGAAGGACAACAAGCCGTTTCTTTATTAACCCTTCATGCCGCTAAAGGGTTGGAATTTCCCATTGTGTTTTTAGTCGGTTTAGAACAGGGACTTTTCCCCAATTATCGCAGTTTAAATGATCCCTTATCCATTGAAGAAGAGCGACGTTTATGTTATGTTGGTATTACTCGCGCTCAAGAACAATTATTCTTAACCCATGCTTGTCAACGGCGGTTATGGGGGTATTTAGAACCCTGTATTCCTTCGATGTTTTTAAAGGAATTACCTGAAGGATTAATTCATGGGTATATTCCTCCTTCTCAACCCAAAACAAGTAAAAGTAAGGGCACTAAAAAAGAAGCGAAATCACCCAACGAGGTTAAACAACCTGCAAAAAATGTTCAATTAGAATCGGATGTAAAAGACTGGAAAGTGGGGGATAAAGTGTTTCATCGGACTTTTGGAATTGGAGAAGTAACCCACGTTTTCTCTAATAAAGATAAACTGTCTTTAGCGATTAAATTTGGGAGCCCTAGTCCTAAAATTCTTGATCCGAAAACGGTTCCTTTACAACGGTTTAAATAATCCCGTTGTTGCGCTTCAGTAGAGCCTGTATATTCAGTCAGGGCGGGAGTCGGTTGGCGTGCCGTAGGAGTTATGAAAAATTCGGATACAATCCTATGGTTTTGGATTGGCTCCCATTCTGACTATGATCAGCTACTCAAAAAGTTGAATTCAGATTAATATTAACATCTTGAATTTGTTTTTCGGCTTGCTCTTTCGCCTGGATTGCTGCTTTATAATCAGGATGATATTGTAAGGCTTTGTCATAGGATGAAATCGCTTCTGGATATTGCTTTAAATTGACGAAAGCATTCCCCCGACTGTACCAAGATTCTGCATGATTCATTTGTTGATAAATGGCTTCATCATAGGACGCGATCGCATCTTGATAACGACCTAAATTATATAAAGCGTTTCCTCGATTATACCACACTAAATAATCCTTTTTTTGAATTTCTAAGGCTTTATCATAAGCAATTAAAGCTTCTTCATAACGTTTCAGTTGATGCAATGACCATCCCAAACTATACCAAGCTTGATAATAAGTGGGTTGAATTTTAACCGCCTGTCGAAAGGATTCAACGGCTTCTTTTTCTTTCCCTTCCTTTCCTAAGCCATTCCCTCGACTATACCAAGCTTGATAAAAATTAGGATTAAAACGAATGGCTTTATCGTAGGATTCCGTCGCGTCCCCATAACGTTTCAATTGCATTAAAACATTCCCCAAATGATACCAGGCATTCGGATCATTAAGTTTAACTTTAACAGCTTGATTATAAGCTTTAACTGCTTGTTCATAATCTTCTAAATAATGATAAGCCCTTCCCGTTTTATAGAAGGCTTCAAAGGAGGAAGGAACTCGATCTATCACTTCTTGATAAGATTGAATGGCTTCTTCATACCGTTTAAAATTCAGTAAAACGTCTCCTTTTCCGAGCCAAGCTTCTATCGCCTCTGGATTTTGTTTAAGGGCTTGTTCAAAACTGGTTAAAGCATCAGAATAGTTTTGTAACGCATTGAGAACTTTTCCCCGACCAATCCAAGCTTCTGTATAATTGGGGTCAACTTGAATCGCCTTATCATAGGCTTCTTGAGCTTGAGGATATTGTTCTAATTGATATAAGATTTTACCTTTTTCTTTCCAAGCTTCTCGATAATCGGGTTTTAAATTCAGGGCTTGATCATATCGTTTTAAAGCTTCTGGATAACGATTTAATTGATATAAAGTGTTTCCTTGATTATAGAGATCGGTTGCATTATAAGATTTGAGAGAATACCATAAATAAATCCCAGTTACAGTTGCGAATCCTATTAATCCTAATATTGATAAAAATGCGAGATAAAATTTAGGCTTTGAAGGTTGAATTTTTAAAGGTTTAAGCCAGGATTGAAAGGCGGGAATTGTAGCCACTGGAGCTTGATTTAAGCTTTTAATCGCATTTAAAGCTTCTGTTGCAGAAAAATATCGTTCTCGAAAATCATAGCGCACCATTTTATTTAAAACTTCAGCAAATTCTGGGGTGACAGTGACTTGATTTTGCCAGATAATTTCTTCTGTATCAGGATGAGTTGGTAATTGATGGGGGGCAATTCCAGTTAAGGCTTGAATGCCAATCATTCCCACTGCATAAACATCACTACTGGGTTTAGGATTTCCCCTCGCTTGTTCACTCGGCATATAACCGGGGGTACCAATACCAACACTCACCAAACTTTGATCGGGAGAGTTTAACATTTGGGTGGTAATTTGTTTAACAGCCCCAAAATCAATTAATACTAATTGATCATCAATTTTACGGCGGATGATATTTTTAGGACTAATATCTCGATGAATAACATTTTGTTGATGAACAAAATCTAATATTGTTAAAATATCTTGCAATAGAATAATGGTTTCGGCTTCGTTGAATCGTCCTTTGGGAAGATTGGCTAAAACTTGAGTTGTACTAGAATGAATTGAAGGAGCGTGAGGCGGTTGAGTTTGAATCAGTGGAAAATTTGGGGTTAATTCTTGACTTAAATCATGCCCTTCAATAAATTCTTGAACGAGATAAAATTCTTGATCTTCTTCAAAAAAAGCAAACAATTGGGGAATATGTTTGTGATGTCCTAAACGATATAAAACTTGAGCTTCGGTTTCAAATAAACGTCGGGCAATTTGTAGAGTTGTTGGGTTCGTTGCCTGGGGTTTGAGTTGTTTCACCACACATTGATGACTATCTGGAAGTTGCAGATCTTCAGCAATATAGGTATGGGCAAATCCTCCACCCCCTAATGATTGCACAATCCGATACCGTCCGCCCAGTGTGGTTCCCTGCATATTCCTAGATAATGATTGACGATATTTAACGTTAAGTTCCGCCTGGGTTTATTTTATAGCAGGAAACAAGGAATAGGGAACAGAAAATCTAGCACTTCCCATTACAGTTAAAACCGTCTAAATCATAAAACTCATTCCCATCTCCCCATCTCCCCTTATCTCCCTGTCCCCTTGTCTCCCCTTCCCCTTGTC
>NZ_JADEWU010000108.1:0-17140 GCF_015207485.1 Planktothrix mougeotii LEGE 06226 | reverse complement strand
TAATATCTGTATCAGCTATAGCTATTCCTGTACTGTTTTCGGTGAAGGTTGTGCTGTAGTTGTTTCCGGGTGTACTCCCATCTAGGTCAATAATTGGCGGGTCGGGAAAGGGTGCAACCGTAATTGTACTAACAGCAGTATTACTAACATTAACACCATCATTAGCAATTACACTAATTGTCCGAGCGCCAACAGTGGGATTTTGTGAAGTATTCTCGTAGGTAATGCTCTGTAATAAAGTCTGTAAGTCAGCCGTCAGAATATTGCTGTTATCGGGTTTAGTGATTGTAACTTGCTTTGTGGTATCATCGTATTTAACCGTGAAGCTAGTAGTCCCTACTGTAACTGTTGCTGTTTGAGTTACATTCAGGGGAAACTGTGTACCGCCAATCGTTAAAACTTCTTCGACTCCATCTAATATATTAGAAATTGCGAGAGTAAGACTGATAATATCATCCCCATCAGGATCACTTACCGTAGGGACAATATTATTAGAACTAGCAATGAGAATTGGACTATCGCCTTCAGTAAAAGTTGTGTTGTAATCATAGCCTGCTGGAACTGTTATATCGTCATAATCCAAATCAACAACAGGGGGAGAACCGAGGGTTAATACTTTTAAGTTTGAAATTTCATGAATATTTGTAGCCCCACCTGTAGCAGCCGCAAAACCAAATTTGAAGGTACTAGGTAATGATGTGTCTCCGTTGGCAGCTTTAAGATCTAGGTCATCGAAAACATATTCACCTGCATCTCCAATTCCATTAGAATTGGTATCAAAGAAAAGGCTTAATATTCCATCTTTAGACAGTTGAATTCCTACTTTTCTTTTGACTCCAACGGTATCTCTTGTAACTGTAACTGGATTATTATTTACGTCAAAATAGAGATCATTAGGAGCATCAATTCCATTAACACCATTTGGTAAGGCATCATAGGTGGCAATAAAGTCATAAGAGTTGCTCAGATCTTGTGTCCCTCCAGGAAGAAGAATTTCTTTCCCGCGAATTGTAATTGAGTCACGAACAGGAGTTTTTAAATCTGGATTTGATGATCCTACGCGAACAGTCCTATTACTGTTGTTGACTTGTGTAGCAAAGTTTCCATACTCATCAAATCCAATGCCAATATAACCTCCCTCAATACCGTTTGTAGGTGTTCCGGCAGAAGTTCCATCTGGGTTTAAATTACGGTTCTGGGCATATCCCAAAGACCCCCCGAAGGCTCCGGCTTTGGTTGGAGACTTGCTGCCATCAATTAAGAAAAAGCTTAATCCATCTGCTCTATAAGGTACAATTGGTGTCCCTGAAGCAAATTGTCCCCCATAAGAATAATAATCAAATAATATTGTTAATCCTTTGTCAGAATCAATGGTGTTATTGTAAATAATAAAACCTTGCTGATTGGTAAGAGATGTACCGGAAGCATTTTTAACAGAAGTTAGTCTTAACGCACCATTACCATCGCTATCAATTAGTGCAGGGTCTGTTCCTGTAGGAACGCCCGGAATCCCACCAGGTTGTGGATTTCTGTCTGCTCTTGCTGTTAAGAAAGGAAGATTACTCGTTGATAAGTTTGGACTAGCCTCACCATTTCCATACAGCCAATTCAGCGTAGTTGTGTTTAGGTCAATGTCTTTAAAAGATTCATCGACTAATGTGTTCAGTAATACGCCATCATAGTTCGATAACGTTTGAGTTTGAATGGCTAAACTGGTATCAATAGTTCCGGTTGCATATTCTAAATTCCAATCTGCTCCTAAATAGCTTGCACCTGTTAAATTCTCGGAGGCGGCTACATCTGTTTGAGTGAGTTGAGATAAATTTGTAACGAAAGATTGTCCTAAACTTCCAGATGCAACATTACATCCATATAATAAAATATCTGCATCGGCAGTTAATTGGGTTTGCCATTGCTGGAATTGTCTAGTATATTGATTTAAGGTTTGATTATCTAAAATTGTATTGCCTAATTGGATACTTCCTGAACTTCCATGAGCAATAATTTGTAGAGAGTCAATATTTTTAAAATTTGATAAAAGGGAAGTAATTTGATGAATTCCGTCTTGATTTGGGTCAAGAACTACTACCTCTGCGTTGGGATCAATACCTTGTAGTAATGTTTCGTAATTCTCAACTTGAGAATCAATAACAACAAGAGTTTGATGAGAATTTTGGATGAAATTATTATTAGATGACATATCCTGATTTCCTTAGATTTAGATACACTGTGAGAACGTTTAATCAATGGGGTTATAACAGATACAGTTAGTAGTATCTTAGATAACCCAATCAGTTTTTGGGGGATTTATCATAATCTATTCTAACGGCAATTTCTATCGCAAAAAAAACTTTTGCTCATCAGAATATTAGAGATTATACTGATCAATCCCTCTTAAAAATGGGTTTTTGCTTTAAAAAGCATTGGGGAGCAAATCCAAAAATATTCATCACTACTTTTGAAAATCATCAAACAAGTAGCAAGGCTTTTAAAACTAGATTTGTGCAGAAATATACACAATTAAAACAATGCTCTTTCATAGAAAAAATTAATTTTTTTATACAAAAAGCTAGATTTCTGGAAAACTGATGATCTAGTTTGTATTTGAGATGCACTGATACACTATTATGACGCTTTTGACCCTGAATTAAAACTGTGTATCACAAATTATACCTATGCTTAAGTATAAATGCGGAGATTTGAAAAAATCACTCTGTATATGTCAGATTTAAAATTGTCCTATTAATAGTTGACAAAATACTATCAATGTAGTATAAAGCCTTTTTGAATCCAATTCATTAAATCTGGGAACCAAATGCCTCCCCACAAGGGTTATAGACCTATTATCTTGTTGTAGAGAAGGGATAGATGAGTGGAGAAATATTAAGAATAATCCATTGAGGTTCTAATTTCTATGACCCTGTTTTAAAACTATCATCCGAGTTAATACGGATATATTGCTCAAAAATCCCACTCTCCCAGTTTGTTGGGTGTACTCGCTGGAAAATACTGGGGTAAATCGTAACGTTCCGGGTGGGCAATCAGCTAGAGAAAATGGACGACAAGGAAACATCAGGTTATCTTAAAAGGAGTGGCATCCCGTGAAGCGTCAACATCCCTCAAGCAATTGAGTTAATTTTGTTTTAGGAAATCCCTGGCGTAGAACAGCAAGGTGGATGTCAACTAGCATAAAATAATATAGACCTTCTTGGCTAAGAGCGACCTTACGGATGTCTCTAATTTCATCTCAACATAACTTAACAAAAAGTAAACGTTCCTCTGGCATTGTCTTGCCTATGTTTGATCGTCTAAGCATTCGGCAAAAAATTGGCTGGGGTTATGGATTAGTGATTGGGGTAGTTTTGGTTGGCGTAACCACAGCATTTTTAATGGAAACCGCTTCTCAAAAACCTCTGCGAACCCAATTGCAAATTGATCAAGAGAAAGCAACGGTTCTTGATGGACTCAGCCAAAGTCTTCTACAGTTAAAACATAATCAAGATAATTTAGTCCAATTCCTCAGCAATGACCAAGATATGGAAAAAGTTGAACGAGGGGTTTCTGCCTTGCGTTCCACTCTTTTTGTGATGAATAATCAGCTTCAACAACTTCAAAATATTCCTGAAACTACAGATAACGAGGTTCAACAAGATTATCAACTATTACAAGACTTAACTCAACGCTATAAAGAACGCTTAAATAACTACTCATCCCCCTTTGAAAAACTCATTCAAATCACAGAAAGACCTAACCTTAATCCTAAAATTTTGCAATCCGTTCAAAAATCTTTGATTGATTTGAATCGGACTACCGGAATTACCCAAGTTTATCCCCTTTATTCAGAAACAACTCAACTCGAAAATAGATTTCGGAAACGAGCCGAAACTGCAATCCAAGCTTATGATAAAATCGGTGTTTTAAGCAATCAAATTATTATCGTTACTTTATTAATATCTGGGGGAATAGCAATCCTATTAGCCATTGGTATTGGTCGAATGATTGCCTTTCCTTTGGAAACAATGATTAAAGTCGCAGAGCAAGTGAGTGAAGAATCGGATTTTGCCTTACAAGCTCCCGTGACCAGTTCCGATGAATTGGGAGCATTAACGTTATCTTTAAATCATTTAATTCAACGGGTTGCTGAGTATACGGAAGAATTACAAAAAGCTAAAATGGCGGCGGAAGCTGCCAACCGTTCTAAGAGTGTCTTTTTAGCCAATATGAGTCATGAATTACGAACCCCTTTAAATGCGATTATTGGCTATAGTGAAATGCTTCATGATGAATCTGAAGATTTGGGATATACAGACTTTTTACCTGACCTAGAACGAATTCAAACCGCCGGAAAACATCTGCGGGATATGATTAGTGATATTTTAGATATTTCTAAAATTGAAGCGGGTCATGTCACCCTCTATTTAGAAAATTTCCCCGTTGATAAATTGGTAGAAGATGTGATTACAACGGCTAAACCCTTAGCCGAAAAAAATAATAATGTTTTGAAAGTTAAGGCTAAATCTAATATTGGAACGATGTATGCCGATATGCCAAAAGTTCGACAAATTTTGTTAAACTTACTGAGCAATGCTTCCAAATTTACTGAAAAAGGAACGATTTATTTAATTATTGAACGCACTCAGGAAAAACCTCCTATTTCAGAAGATGATGAGTTAATGTATGGATTGGTTGCTAACTCTCCTCAATATCTGGTGTTTCGCGTTCGAGATACCGGAATTGGGATGACAGAAGAACAATTACAACAGATTTTTAAACCGTTTATTCAAGCGGATGCTTCTACAACAAAACGTTTTGGGGGAACGGGTTTAGGACTAGCTATTAGTCAGCGTTTATGCCAAATTCTGGGGGGAGTGATTACGGTAGAAAGTCAAATTAATAAAGGTTCTATTTTTAGTGTTTGGCTACCCGTTCATGTCAAAGGATAAACAACTATAGCAAGTCTAAATGGATTGTACTCTCATCATCATGGCTGATGATTAATCCTAAAAAATGGAGATAAATCTCCCGGTAAGGGCGAGGTATCCTCGCCCCTACGATGTAGAGATTACCGTGATAAAATTCGAGAAAATCCATTAAGTATTGTAGGTTCTTTCTACTTCTCCTTGTCTTTCGGCGTGCTTGGCAATCACCCAAACCGCATGAATTGAACCGGGTAGCCAACCTAACAGGGTAAGCAGAATATTAAATAACAGTGCTGAACTAAACCCAACGGTTAAATAAACCCCAAGAGGTGGCAAAAGAATTCCTAAGATAACTTGTAATAATCTCATCAGAATTGGTTTCCATAGCAACTACCTTATGCTTTTATTTTTAATTTAAACCCTTAGATTTACATCTTTCTAAAGGACGATTCAGGTCTGGGGGATGAAAATGATTGACGATAACGAATCTATCTATCTATAGAGGTCAATCATTACTGTTTTTAACTAAGGTTAAAAGTAAAATTTGTTAGATTTGTAAAAAATTGAGGAAAATTTATGATGGCATCGTTATTGACTTTGGTAGCAACGGCTCTAAGTTTATTAATTGTTGATCTTGTTGTTCCTGGGGTAAATCTAGCCACATTTCCGGCGGCTTTAATTGCGGCGGCGGCAATTGGTGGGGTGAATGCTTTTGTTAAGCCTGTAATCTCAACATTATCTCTTCCCCTGAATTTTTTAAGCTTGGGTGCTTTTTCCTTTGTTGTTAATGGTTTGTGTTTCTGGTTGGCTTCTGTATTAGTCCCTGGATTTCAGGTGTATGGTTTCTTGGGCTTTATTTTAGGCCCTGTAATTTTATCAGCCGTTAATACTTTCTTGAATAGTTATTTTGTGGAGAAATATCCCCAACAATTTAATGCTCAAGAACCCTTAACTAAATAAGTGGCATCTATAGTAAGTCTAAATCAATTGTACAACTGTTTTGATCCCAATTGATCGTAGGGGCGAGGCACGCCTCGCCCTGAACTGCAAATCCAAGTATTTTTAGTATTAATAATCAAGTTGACCATTTTATACAATTCCTTTAGACTTGCTATATATCTGATATTCAGTTCAATCCACTTCAATGCGCTTATAAATGGCTTTTACCGCCATATAAATTCCGTAAGCAACTAAACCTAAAGCGACTAAAGTTAATAGGAATTTACCAAAAGGTTGTTGTCTTAAGGTTTGTAAAGCTCCATCAATCCCTTTAACTTCATTGGGATTAGTAAAACGAGCGGCTTGAATCAAGAAAAAGCCAATAATAACAAAAACAATCCCTCTCGCAAAAATCCCTAATCGGCAAATATTAATTAATAAGTTTTGCTTTTTGGGTTCTAAATTCCTTAAATCTAGCTCTTGAGTAAACTTAGTTTTATAGGCTTTATAAAACATATAAAATCCTAAGCCAATAATGAATGCTCCTAGGGTGGCAACTAACCCATTTCCCCAAGGTTGAGCGAGTACAAACGCTGTCCAATCTTGTTGAGAATTTCCGCCTCCGGTGGCTGCACCCATGACTAAACGAGCCGATGTTAAGGCTAATCCCGCATAAATTAATCCGCTTATCGCATAACCTAAACGGCTGAAAATTCCTTTGGCATCGCTGCCTTTATGTTCAGGATCTTGAATACATTCAATCCATCGCCATAGGGCATATCCGATTAACCCAATCGTGATTAATACTAATAGAAATTGTCCAAAAGGTTGGGTTGCAATTGTCTGTAAGGCTCCAGTGGTATCTGTTGTTTGTCCGCCCAAACCAAAGGCAGCCATTAGGGCTAACACTCCAATTAATCCATAAACAAAGCCTTTGGTTATATACCCTAATCGGGCTAAACGTTCTATCCAAGTCGAACGATTTGCCGTGACAGTATAGGAAGGTCGATTAGAACTCATAACGTCCTTCAAATTAGATTTTATCTTTCTAATTTAACGAACCCTTCCTAATTTCTACCTCTATCGGAGGATAGTTTGATTTCGAGTATCTAAAAATTTTAACTGTTGATAGAGCATCTTAATTTTAGGAACATTAACACCCTGAGCAATAGCCGCTTGTAAAGGATTTCCAATAATAGCTTCCAGTTCTAAAGGGCGATGAGCGTCATAATCTAACTTCATACTGGTTAAATAAGGCTTCATTTTATCCGTATGATCAAGCATCAATTCAATATAATTTTTAGGAAGATGGCGATTATAACCAGAAGCAATTGCAACGACTTCTCCCATTAATTCTGCTGTTAAAAGACGAGTTTCTGGGTTTGCCATGATTTCATCGGTTCTGGCATCTAACACCACTGAAAGACCATTATAAGGAATATTCCAAACTAATTTTTTCCATCGAGATAACATTAAATCTTCACTCAATTCAATCGGGATTTGAGCTCGTTGGAAATCGACTGCAATCTCCTGCATTCGCTCAGAAATTCCGCCGGGTTGATATTGATCTTGATATTCTCCTAAATGAACGGCACTATAATCAATATGCTGAATATGTCCAGGCCCGACTTTATTAGAACAAATAAAACAAAGTCCCCCAATCACTCGTTTTTCCCCAACAATTTCAGCAATTTGAGGTTCAACATTGAGTCCATTTTGTAAGAGTAAAACAACTCCATCGGGTTTAACAATGGGTGGCAATAATTGAGGTAATAAATAATTGTGAGTCGTTTTTAAAGTAATAATCACAACATCACAGGGAGGCATTTGATGAACATCATTATAGGCCTGAACTTGGGGCAGGGTAAAATTCCCCTCTAAAGAGTCAATTCTTAAACCTTGTGTACGGACAAATTCATAATCTCGATTTAGGAGAAAATGAACTTCCAGACCCGCTTTTTGCAGTTTCGCACCGTAGAATCCTCCGACTGCACCTGTACCAATAATTGCATAGCTTCGAGTTACCATAACCTTAAAAAATACTCCTAAATTTAACGAGGTTTACAATAAAAAATTGACCAAGTTTCATTGATTTTTTTAGGATGACCTGGCTCTATTGACCCTTGATTAATATCATAGACAATATATTGATCTTCTTTAAATAAAAAGGCTTTTTGATCATGAAGCGTTACGGCTGCATCAATCCCTTCCGTAAATTTCAAAGGCCATTCTTTTCCTAATCCGTCTTTAATCTTTTTGGGATAACCTCGATCTGTCATTTCTTTATAAATATCATATTGTATATATTCATCCCCTTTAAAAAAATAAGCTTTTCCATTATTCCATAAAACAGCCGCATCAATTCCCTGATAAAAATGACTAGGCCATCCTAACCAATTCCCACTATTTAATCTTTGAGGATAACCCGGTTCTACCCGATTTTGATATAAATCAAAGCGAATATATTCATTTTCTTTAAAGAAAAAGGCTTTGCCATTATTCCAGAGTAAACCCGCATCAATTCCGTGATGAAAGGACTCTGGAAAACTAGCTCCGATTCCCTGTTGAATTTTTTTAGGGTATCCTGATTCAATACAGTGGTGAGCTAAATTATAATTAATATACTGATTGCCTTTTAAAAAATAAGCATTTCCATCTTTCCAAGTTAAAACTGTATCTAAATCCGCCATCAAAAACCGAGCTTTTCCCAAATCTAACCAATTAAGAATTTCTGCTGGTAAAGGTTTGCGTTGACGAGTTTTCGGATCAATACAAATATGTTTTGTTGATCCTTGAGCAATTAATTGATCAGAAGATTTCAAGACAACTTTATATTTAATTTTGAAAGAAGTTTCATTAATTAATTCAGGGTTTGACTCAATCCAAATCTGATCTCCACAATATAAAGGAAAGCGGAAATCAACTGTGGCATGAACAACAGGAATGGCAGAATCAGGATTAATAAAAAAATTTTTAATATCAATTTCAGCCGTTGTTAGAGAGGCTTCATAAGCTTCATGACACATCGCCAAAATATTGGTAAAATAAACCACACCCGCAGCATCCGTATCTTGAAAACGAACGATTCGACTGTAGATATAAGTCATTTTATCCCCTCATTTCAAACCTAAATTTTTAAAAGTTAAATTTTGTAAAAATACCATGAGGTGGGCAATGCCCACCTAGTCAATTCTATTTCTTTTTCTCTAATTGTATCATCCTTTATTTTTGATCAACATAACATCAATAATGTTATTTGCCATGCTTTCAGAAATCTCTAAGACATTAAAGAGATTATCGAGCAAGGCATCTTCTTCTTCTGTAATTTCTCCATCGGCTAAGGTAATATCTGTAACAACAGCAAAAGCCGTTTCTCTCAATTCTTTAGGCAATTTTTCCACGGCTGCTTTTAATAATACATCCGATCCTTGTTCTTGTAATTGATTCAGGAGTTGATCAATCATGGCTCGCATTTTCTCCCCGGAATAATCACTGAAAAGCTGCATTCGTGAAAACGTTGTTGTTATCGCTTGGGACTCACTTCCGGTAATATAACCATCGGCTGCTACTGCAATTAATGAGATCGCAGCAAAAGCTTCCGCAGAATTCAGTTCAATGGGACTTGGCATTGTTAAAACCTCCTGAGTAATTTGGAGTTGAAGCAGATTTTTCCCACGCTTATGATGACACTATCTGCTGATTTTTTCCAATTTATTTTCTCCAAATTGCTAATTCAGCCGTTAAAAAGTCAATAAATTGTCGTGCTGTCCGCCCAGATCGACCATTATGACGAGTGGCCCATTGTAAGGCTCGAAACTGCAACTCTTCAGGACTGATCTCAATTCCTCCTTGACCCGCTAAATGTTTGACAATATTCAAATAAGTATTTTGATCCGCAGGTTCAAAGGTTAAGGTTAAACCAAAGCGATCGCTAAAGGATAATTTTTCCTGTACCGTATCCCAAACATGAACTTCATCCTGATCTTTTGGTGACGGTCGATCTTCAAAATATTCTCGGACTAAATGACGACGGTTAGAGGTTGCATAAACCACAACATTTTGAGGACGGGCTGTTAAATTTCCTTCTAATACAACTTTCAAGGCTTTAAAGGCATCGTCATCTTCTTCAAAGGATAAATCATCGACAAAAATAATAAATTTTTGGGGTACACCTTGCAACTGTTCAACCACAAGAGATAAATCTTTTAAATCTGATTTTGCAACTTCAATTAATTTTAAATTTTGATCCCTATACTGATGTAATAATGCCTTGATTAAAGAAGATTTGCCCGCACCTCGACTTCCATATAATAAAACATTTAAGGCGGGATATCCGGCTAATAAAATTTCTGTATTTTTTAACAGCATATCCCGTTGAGTTTCATAACCGACTAACTGGTTTAAATGGACAGGATCGGGGTTTAAAATTTTAATAAATTGTTTCTGTTGCCAACGAAATGCAGAGGCACTGGCAAATAAACCTGTCCCAAATTTATGATAATGATTAGCTAAACTTTCTACGACATCTGACCAATTTTCTAAGGTTGAAAACTGATTTTTTAGGGGTAATTCTTCAATTCTATCTAACTGTTCGGGTTGGGGTTGCCAAATTGTCGGATTTTCGGATAATTGGGCAATACTTCTTAACCACTGACTCAATTTTTCACTATTACATTGATAGAGGGTTTGTAATGTTTTTAAGTCTAGTTTGGTTGCTTCAATTAAGGACGGGGATAATTGATTAAAGGAGATTTGCTGCGCTTGTTGACTAAAGGGATTATCAGCGCGTAAAATTTGGGTAATTAAATAGTCTTGCCAAGTTTGTCGATGTTTAGCTTGAACTTGAAACCAAATTCCATAGGCTTTTAAACAATTTAAAATACTAGATTCACCGTGATGAAAAGCTTCTAACAGGCTTAAAAACGCCTGCCCAATTTCATCATTTAAAACTTCTTGATATAATAATAAAGATGCAGCCTGACGTTGTAAAAAGCGTACCTGGGAGATAATTTGACTATTCAGAGAAGACATAGGAACAAGTTGACAATTTTTATCTTACATTTTACCAAAATTGGGCTGATTCAGAAACTCTTTTTTTCCCAGATGCTGGATTTCTAGGATTAACAAGCTCTATATAAATTTTTACAACGTTAAAGTTTAACTTTTGATACAATTAGAACAAATGTTAATCCAGTTAGCCCCTAACGTTGTATAAAAGAACTTTGTAATGATTGGATGAACAGGAGTTATGATGAGTTTAGGGGTAATTGCTGCGATCGCTTACGGCTTATTAGCGATTATCGGTGGCATTGTTGGTTATACTAAAGCTAAAAGTAAAATTTCTCTGTTTGCAGGTTGTACCACTGGTTTGTTACTGGTTTTAGGTGGAATTCTTCAGATTCAAGGGTTAACCTGGGGATTAATTTTCTCCATTGTTCTGTCGGTTTTTCTGATCATTACTTTTATTTCCCGTTTATTCAAAACCCGTAAATTCATGCCTTCTGGATTAATGATTATTGCTGGATTTGTTGCCTTGGCTTTGATGGGATATCAACTGCAAATTCTTTGAAACTAGGGAACAGGGAATTAGGAATTAGGAATTACAAATTACGAATTACGAATTACGAATTACGAATTACGAATAGGGAATAGGGAATAGGGAATAGGGAATCAAGCTATAATTATGATTATAAATCAACCCCGTTCTGGATATACACTTCCTGTTTTTGCTTGTGCTGCAGCTGTAGCTGCATTGCAATATTTACAACAAAAAAATCAGTTCATTCAGCAAGTTTCCATTGATTTAATAGATCCGGCGGAAACAGTTAATATCCCCATTGAACACATTGCGATGTTAACTGAAAATTCTGCTTTAGCGATTACTCGTTCTGATCCCGGAGATAATTTAGATTTAACCCGAAATACGCCCATTTGGGCCAGGGTAGAATGGGTGAATCATTTACCCCTACCTTTGTCTTTTCAAGCTAGAGGAGATTTACTTTCGGATGCTATTTTTATTCAAGGCGGAGAAGGAATTGGCTATCATGAAAAAACCGGACAAACCGCCATCTATCGGTATGCAAAACTTTTATTATTAGCCAATCTTGAGAAATTACTTAAACCCAACGAAAAAATTTTAATTACCTTTATTTTACCTGAAGGGAAACAATTGGCAACCCGCACTTCTAATGCTGCCTTTGGAATTGTTGAAGGCTTATCGTTATTGGGAACAACCGGAATTTCTCAAGCCTTAACGGTTCCTGAACAATTAGAACACTATCAAGCCCAATTACAAGAAAAAGCGACAGAATTTGATGGTTTAGTTTTTTGTATTGGTGAAAATGGATTAGATTTGGCTCAAAAAATCGGAATTCCCCCTCAACAAATCGTAAAAACAGCCAATTGGTTAGGATCAATGTTAGTGTCCGCCGCCCTAGCTGGAATTCAATCTATTTTATTATTAGGTTATCATGGCAAATTAATCAAATTAGCAGGGGGAATTTTCCACACCCATCATCATCTAGCCGATGGCCGATTAGAAATATTAACCGCCTATTGTGCCAATGCTGGACTCCCCACCGCAAATCTTCAACAAATTTTTAACAGTACAACGGCGGAGGATGCCTTACAATATCTGCGAGAATTAGAGGTAATACAGGGGGAAAATTACGTCAATCAAGTTTATGGAGCGATCGCAACCGCGATTGATCACCGATCCCAGGCTTATATTTACACCCACTGCGAAAAAAATGTCAAGGTAGGTTCCCTAATGTTCGACCGTAAGCGTAAAATTATCATCAGAAGTGAAATCGCTGATACAATTTTAGAACAAATTTGCTATTCTAATCAGAATCACTCTTGAAGGCTGTTGTCAAGATTTGTCCATCCTGACGCCTAACCGCTAATTCAGGATCTCTAAATCTATAATGATGTGATTCGTCCTTGAAAACCTCCTCGATTATGCTTCTCAGTAAGACCAGAGGAGGTCGGGATTTTATAAGTGTTAACCTTTGAATTTCTATCCCTTACATTACACTCAATATGTCTCCCCAGACTCAAACCCCAACTCAACCCCAAGATACTAATACTTCAGGCGAAAAATTGAACCGACAAATGATTGTCATTCTTGACTTCGGTTCCCAATATTCCGAATTAATTGCCCGCCGCATTCGGGAAACCGAGGTTTATTCTGAAGTCATCTCCTACCGCACCACCGCCGAACAACTCACAGCCCTAAACCCAAAAGGCATTATCCTCTCAGGTGGCCCCAATTCTGTCTATGATGAAGGAACACCCCAATGTGATCCCAAACTCTGGGAGTTGGGGATTCCCGTTTTAGGGGTTTGTTATGGAATGCAGTTAATGGTAAAACAGCTAGGGGGCGGCGTAGAACGAGCCAAACGCGCCGAATATGGGAAAGCGTCTTTACAGATTGATGACCCAACGGATTTACTCACCAATGTTGAACAGGGTGCAACCATGTGGATGAGTCACGCTGACTCCTGCACACAATTACCCCCTGGATTTGAAGTTTTAGCCCATACTGATAATACCCCCTGCGCCGCCATTGCTGACCATGAAAGACATTTATATGGCGTCCAATTCCATCCTGAAGTGGTTCATTCCATTGGGGGTCAAGCCTTAATTCGCAATTTTGTTTATCATATTTGTCGCTGTCAACCGACTTGGACAATGGAAGCTTTTGTAGAAGAATCCATTCGAGAAATTCGCGCGCGAGTCGGTGATAAACGGGTATTATTAGCGCTTTCTGGCGGCGTTGATTCTTCAACTTTAGCCTTTTTACTCCACCGTGCCATTGGCGATAATTTAACCTGTATGTTTATCGACCAAGGGTTTATGCGGAAATTAGAACCCGAACGATTAGTTAAATTATTTCATGAACAATTCCATATTCCGGTTCAATATGTAAACGCCCGTGAACGGTTCTTAAAAGAACTTGAAGGCGTCACTGACCCTGAAGAAAAACGTAAACGCATTGGTCGAGAATTTATTCGAGTTTTTGAAGAAGAATCGACTCGTTTAGGGCCCTTTGATTATTTAGCTCAAGGGACATTATATCCTGATGTGATTGAATCGGCTGATACTAATGTTGATCCCAAAACCGGAGAACGGGTTGCGGTTAAAATTAAAAGCCATCACAATGTCGGAGGATTACCTAAAGATTTACGGTTTAAATTAGTAGAACCTCTGCGAAAACTGTTTAAAGATGAAGTTAGAAAAGTGGGGCGTTCTATTGGTTTACCCGAAGAAATTGTGCGACGACATCCTTTTCCTGGCCCTGGTTTAGCGATTCGGATATTAGGAGAAGTCACGACTGAAAAGTTAAATATTCTCCGAGATGCGGATTTAATTGTGCGTGAAGAAATCAATAAAAAAGGGGTTTATCACGATTATTGGCAAGCTTTTGCAGTCTTGCTTCCGGTGCGAAGCGTTGGGGTGATGGGAGATCATCGCACTTATGCTTATCCGATTGTTTTGCGATTTGTGAGTAGTGAAGATGGGATGACGGCGGATTGGTCACGGGTTCCCTATGATTTATTAGAACAGATTTCTAATCGGATTGTCAATGAAGTTCGCGGCGTGAATCGGGTGGTTTATGATATTACCTCTAAGCCGCCTGGAACGATTGAATGGGAATAGAATTTTTTAAGTCAAATTCCCCATCAACATAACTGTAGAAACGCACCAATAACCGTAGAGACGCGCCATGGCGCGTCTCTACAAGGGCATTTTTTTAACCAGAGTTTATTAATATGCAGCCACCAGTCTGTTTAATTACCGGAGGGAGTTCTGGAATTGGTTTAAGCACCGCATTAGAACTCACTAAACAAGGATATCATGTCTTGATTGCTTGTCGTTCTGAACGCAAAGCCTATCAAGCCATTGATTATATTGAAAACCGCACAAATCAGGGAAAAGTTGAATTTTTACCGTTAGATTTAGCTTCATTAGATTCAATTCGTTGCTGTGTTGATATCTTTGAAAAACGACAGCTTCCTTTAAATTTATTAATTAATAATGCAGGTATTTTTAATCAATCAGGAACCACCCAAGAAGGATTTGAATTAATTTGGGGAACCAATTATTTAGGACATTTTTTATTAACCTATTTATTATTAGATAAACTCAAATCCTCAGAATCCAGCCAAATATTATTTATTGGTTCTGATTTAGCTTTATGGTCAACAAATCTGGATTGGAAACGATGGGTGAAAAAAACACCCTTGAACTTCCTCAAATTATATGCAGATTCTAAAATGTGTTTATTACTCTTGATGCGGTATCTTCTACAACATCAATTGCATGAAACCTCCGTCAGAGTCAATACATTCCATCCGGGTTTTGTTCAATCTAATATTACCATTTGGCATCAGTTAAGCCGTTTTTTAAAAATTGGTAATTCTCCTCAAACAATTAGTAAAAATATTATTAAATTTTTGACTAATCCTGAATATTATTCAGTTCAAGGTCAATTCTTAAATCGAAATCTTCAACCGATGCCCTTAACGGATATTGCCATAAATGATCATTTAGCCAGTCAACTTTGGGAAAAAAGTTTATTTTGGACTGGATTATCTAATCCGATTATACAAACTCCCGTTCAATATAACCCTGAAGATGGCATCTGGGGGCCTTATTCTTTAAATTTAACCGAAACTGAACTCAAAGACATTCAAAAACAGATTTTCAAGATTGTTTTACCCCGTTCTCCCATTCCCATCTTATTTAATAGCTATCAATTTCTCAAAACCGGAAATTTTGGCTCATTAATATTATTACTGATTCAAGGATTAAAACGGGAATTTCACATGGAACGCCATTTAGATTCTCCTATTATTTTTGAACTTTGCAAAAATCCTAATTTACTCAAAAAAGTTCGGGACTATTTAGGGGAATCTCTGTTTCTGTGGCGTTCTGAATTATGGGCAAATTATCCCGCACAACAATTAATTCCCCTTTGGCATCAAGACCGATATCCTCAATTATTAACACAAACGGGAAAAACCCTCCATGTTTATATTGCTTTAACGGAAGTGAATACCGGAAATGGATTTCAATATTTACCTAAAAAATATAACTCATTATGTTCAGTTAAAATGAATGATCCCTTTAGTGGAAATCCATTTTTTGAACTTAAAACTGATATCGAAAAATCCGCCTTACCTGTCTGTTTAAAACCCGGAGAATTTATCTTTTTTACGGATGATTTAATTCATCGTTCTATTTGTAATATGAGTGGTCAAGTGCGTCTCTCCTTAACCCTTCGTTTTGCCGAATCTAGGGTTAAAATGTGTAAAAGTTATAGTTCTCACATCCAATCTCCCATTGTATTTTTTTAGAGTTAAATCGTAGGGGCGAGGTCTCCTCCATTGGTGTCAACTTAAGGAAAAGATAGGAGGCGATCGCAAGGTTAATGGGAGTTGAAGAGGGCGATTAGTAGTCGCCCTGGCGACGTGACAACTGTAGATGTTAGTTTAAAGGGGCGATCGCACTGATTCGGCGTTAGTTGAAGGGGGAAGAAAATCAGATGAGTAAAACAACAGGCAAAATTTTGAGAAACGCCGACTTAAGGCATCAAAGCCAAATGCCGGGGCCAGAATTAGAAGTTTTAGAAAAAGAACTGTTAAGAGTGCTGAGACCCGAAAGTTT
This sequence comes from Planktothrix mougeotii LEGE 06226, assembly GCF_015207485.1. NCBI lineage: Bacteria > Bacillati > Cyanobacteriota > Cyanophyceae > Oscillatoriales > Microcoleaceae > Planktothrix > Planktothrix mougeotii. The sequence continues at coordinate 611 of NZ_JADEWU010000108.1, read as the reverse complement.
TAAACCGTTAAAAGAAAGCCGAGGAATCAACGAAAAGAAACTGCGTTCGCGACTGTTAAATTTACCAGTGATGATGGCAATAGTGATCGGGTTAGTATATAGAAGAATTGCCGGACTGCGAGAACTGTTGAGAATTCTCTCAGCAGAAGGAATGCTGTGGGTAGAACCAATGCAAGTCAGTATAGAAGCATTATCAAAAAGATTAAGAACACTGCCAGCGACTTTATTTGTAGAAGTGTTTGAACAGGTAATAGAGAAATTAAAAACAGAAGAAAATCCGAAAGCCGTGCCGGAAAAATGGCTTGGGGTGGCCGAAAAGTTTAGAGGAATTTGGATAGCAGATGGTTCCACATTAGAAGAATTATTTAAAAAGTTGAAAGCCCTGAGAAATGGGAACACAGTATTAGGGGGAAAGATGATGGTGATTGTAGAAGCCTGGACATATAGACCGGTGAAGATGTGGTATACAGAAGAATCAAAAGCGAACGATAAAATCTTTACTGACCAACTACTAGAACAACTTCCCCAAGAGGGATTAATGATTTTTGACTTAGGTTTTTTTAAGTTTGGGTGGTTTGATGAATTTACAGAGCAAAAGAAATTTTTTGTAA
>NZ_JADEWU010000107.1:0-17251 GCF_015207485.1 Planktothrix mougeotii LEGE 06226 | reverse complement strand
CTGATAACTGGTACAGACGCGCCATGGCGCGTCTCTACACTGATAACTGGTACAGACGCGCCATGGCGCGTCTCTACACTGATAACTGGTACAGACGCGCCATGGCGCGTCTCTACACTGATAACTGTTAAATTAATGCCCCCCCACAACTAGAACCACACCCGGCGGTACATCCATAACAATAGGAAGCGGTTTGTACGGTTTCTATTAAATCTAAATTATTAGCAGCTAATAAATCACTGACCATTAAAGGTTTTCCAGAAGTTGTGCGGGCGGGAATATTTTCCATTTGATTAAAATCACAATCATAAATATAACCTTGATAATCAATGGATAACTGATTACGACACATTAAATGGGACACTGTTTCAGGGTTATAGTTAAATTCCAAAAATTCTAAATAGGAATCTTCAAGTTTTTTCTGCTGTAAGTAAGATTTCGTGCGTCCGATGGGTAAATTGGTAATCGTCAATAACTGATTAAAATCAATATCAAACTGTTGTTTTAGATACTCTTTATAAGCTCGTTCTAGTTTAGACTCTTCAGAAGGCAGGGTAAACTTTTCGGCGGTGGGTAAAGCCGGATTATAAACTAAATCTAAGATTAATTCCGGTGTACGACCATATCCCAAACGGTTTAACCATTGTAGGGCTTGGATAGAATCTTGATAAACTCCTTTTCCTCGCATTTGAGCAACATTATTTTCTAAATAACAAGGTAAAGAAGCGACAATTCTTAATTGATGATTCGCGCAATATTCGGGGATATCCTCATAACCGGGAACAAAATAAATCGTTAAATTTGACCGAACAATCACTTGCTTTCCGGTTGTACGTGCGGCTTCAACTAAAAGTTTAAATCCATAATTCATTTCGGGCGCCCCTCCGGTTAAATCGACGGTTTGAATTTGAGGAAAGCGCTCAATTAATTCAATTAATTGAAAACTAATATCTAGGTTCAGTTCTTCACTCCGTTTTGGCCCTGCTTCTACATGACAATGGTTACAAGCGAGGTTACACCGTTTTCCTAAGTTAATTTGTAAGATTGTAATGAGTTGTTTAGTGAGGGGAAAACCAAGTTTTTCAGCAAACGGTGTCAGCGTTGTTTGAATCATGAGTTGAATCAGTGTTGAGTCTATAAATGAACATGAACTGATTTTAGCAGTAGATTCTCGATTTAGGTTTACCTTGACACATCGAGAGATAAATTGACACCCAGTTTCTTGACTCCAGAGGAAAGGAGGAGATGATAACCCCCAAAAATGGAATTAAATAATATACACTCTTATGGAAGACTTAATCCCTCTGTTTCAATGCTATCTTTCCTCTCCCGAATGCCGTCTTTACACCCCGAATCAAGACTCCTGATTGTCTGGGAAGCTTTGATTGTTTTAGTAACTCTCTATAACTGCTTTACTATTCCCTTTCGCATCGCGTTTAATGCAACAATTTCTAAGAATTGGTTTCTTTTAGATCATTTAGCAGATTTAATTTTAATTATAGATATTTTTTTGAGATTTCATATTAGTTATATAACGGAAGGGGAACTGATTAAAGATAAAGATAAAATTAGTATTAATTATCGAAAAACAGACTTTAAACCTAATTTAATTGCAAGTTTACCCTTAGATATTTTCGTCTATTTATTTTTACCCCAGGCTTCTCTAATTTTAATGGGTTTATGCCGAATTCCGAGATTATTAAGATTTCCCCAATGTTTTTTGATTTTTAGAAAATGGGATAACAATGTTTATTTTAATTCCGGTGTTGTTCGGATGTTTGAATTATTCATTATTGTTTTTTTAATTGATCATTGGGTCGCTTGTTTATGGTTTTTTATTGGAAATTTAACGGGACAATCAGGAGAGTCTTGGCTTCAAGGTGATAATTTGCATTTAGAAAATACAACAACTCAATATTTATATTCCTTGTATTGGTCAATTACAACGTTAACAACTGTAGGCTATGGGGATATTACTCCCCAAAACAATATTGAATTGATATTTACCTTTATGGTAATGTTCTTAGGAGTATCGCTGTATGCCTTTGTCATTGGAAATGTTGTGGCAGTGATTTCTAGTTTAGATGCCAGTAAAAATCGATTTCGAGATAAATTAGGTCAAATTCAATCCTATATGTGGGAACGAAAAATTCCGCCTTCCTTACAAAAAAATATCTTAGATTATTATCAATATATGTGGGAATATAATCGAGATGTGTCGCTGGATTTTTACTTTTTAGATGAACTTCCGCACTCAATTAAAACACGAGTCTATTGTTATCTTTATCAAGAACTTTTAGAAAAAGTTCCCATTTTTCAAGACGCAGAACCCTGTTTTATTGAGGATTTAGTAATTAAATTAAAACCCCGAATTCTCCCACCCCATGACTATGTGATTCGGGAAAATCAAATGGGACATGAAATGTATTTTGTGAAACGAGGGCAATTGCAAGCTTTTTCAGAAAAAACGGGAAAAGTCTATAGTCTATTGGTAGCAGGTTCTTTTTTTGGTGAAATTGCCTTACTTTATAACAGTCGCCGGACGGCTTCAGTCAAAACCTTAACCTACTGTGAGTTATTTGTTCTCTATAAAGAAGATTTTGATAAAGTCCTAGAAAATTACCCTCAGTTTTCCGAAAAAGTTAAAAAAATAGCAGAGCAACGCCATCAAGTTCGAGAATAATTTTCTCATGTTTTGAGGATTTATCGACGAATTTGTTGTTCTAATTGCGCTGGATTTGCCGTAATATTAAAGCGTTGCATCAAATACAACACCCCCGCCGCCACAAAGACACCAACCACTAAACCCACCACGGTTAAAAACCAAAAAGAACGTTTAATCGTTTTGAGGGTTTTGGGGTCATATTCCTGAACTTGGAAATCTTGAATTTCTTCACTAAACTCATCTGATTCAACTTGAGGAAAATGTACATTGTTAGGATTACCATTTTGTTGAAACGGTTCACGATTATTGGGGGAAAAGTTCATAATCAAATTAACGATGAGTTAAAGGGTTATACCCCAGAAAGGGTGGTTCTATTTTAATATAAAGAGAGTCTGACTTGCTACATTTGCTCCCCTTAAATCATGTCTGTTCTCTCACCTGAATTAAAACAACGTTTATCCACACCCTTAAAAATTGGCACCGTAGAAGTCAATAGTCGGGTGTTACAATCCCCCCTATCCGGTGTCACAGACTTGGTATTTCGGCGTTTAGTCCGTCGCTACGCCCCGGACTCGATGATGTATACCGAAATGGTACACGCCAGCGAAGTTTGTCACGTTCGGGAACTGCCAAAAATGATGGAAGTTGACCCCAATGAACGCCCGATTAGTATTCAATTATTTGACTGTCGCCCCCATTTTTTAGCCGAAGCTGCCCAAAAAGCCGTTGAAGAAGGGGCCGATACCATTGATATTAATATGGGCTGTCCCGTGAATAAAATTACCAAAAATGGCGGCGGGTCTTCGTTGTTGCGTCAACCGGAAGTTGCGGAAACCATTGTCCGGTCAGTGGTTGAGGCGGTGAATGTGCCTGTAACCGTAAAAACTCGGATAGGGTGGAGTGATGAAGAGATCACAATTTTGGATTTTGCCCGTAGAATGCAGGATGCGGGGGCAAAAATGATCACCATTCACGCTCGAACTCGTGATCAAGGGTATAATGGTCAGGCAAAATGGGACTGGATTCGACAGGTTAAGGAACAGTTAAGCATTCCCGTTATTGCCAATGGTGATATTTTTTCCGTAGAAGCCGCCATTCAATGTTTACAAGAAACGGACGCCGATGGGGTGATGTGTTCGCGGGGAACCCTGGGTTATCCGTTTTTAGTGGGAGAAATTGACTATTTTCTGAAAACAGGAATATTAAAAACCCCGCCTTCAGTAATTGAACGGTTGCAATGTGCAAAAGAACACCTACAAGCGCTCTGGGAGTATAAAGGACAACGGGGAATTTATCAATCTCGAAAACATTTAACTTGGTATGCGAAAGGCTTTCCTGGGGCTCAGGAATTACGCCATCATTTGGCCCGAATTGAAACCGTTGCTCAAGGATGGGAATTATTAGATAATGCCATAAATCAGTTATCTCAGAACAGTTTTGTTGCCTAGAAAACTTTAAAATTATAAGGGAACAGGGAACGGGGAACAGGGAACAGGAAAAAAAGTCGCAAACTTTGATGTCCTTATTGCCTTGAATACTCTTATCAAACAACCCTGGTTTTTTGGGCGAGGTGACCTCGCCCCTACGCCCGAAATTTATTTCCGGGTGCTGGGAACTGGACATGATTACTCAGGAATAATTATGGAAACATTAAAAGGACGAGATTTTTTAAGTTTAGCTGATGTCAGTATTGAAGAACTTTATTATTTATTAGATTTAGCGACAAAATTAAAATCGGGAATGGTGAAATTACGTCGCAATAAAGTTTTAGGGTTAATGTTTTCTAAAGCTTCAACCCGAACCCGTGTCAGTTTTACGGTTGCTATGTATCAATTAGGGGGTCAAGTGATTGATTTAAACCCGAATGTTACCCAAGTTAGTCGAGGAGAACCCTTAGTTGATACAGCTAGGGTATTAGACCGATATTTAGATATTATGGCAATTCGTACCTTTGAACAAAAGGATTTAGAAACCTTTGCCAATTATGCTGAAATTCCTGTAATTAATGCTTTAACAGATCGAGAGCATCCTTGTCAAGTCTTAGCGGATTTAATGACGGTTCAAGAATGTTTTGGAACCTTAGAAGGATTGACCTTAAGTTATTTTGGCGATGGAGCTAATAATATGGCTCATTCATTATTATTAGGCTGTGCAATGGTGGGGATGAATGTTAAAATCGCTACTCCTGCTAACTATTTACCCGATGCTGATATTGTTGAACAAGCGAAAAGTATTGCTCAAGGAAAAACAGCAGTTATTGTTACCGATGACCCCATTGAAGCGGCAAAAGATGCGAATGTTGTTTATACTGATGTTTGGGCAAGTATGGGACAGGAAGAAGAAGCCAGAGCCCGAATTCCTCTGTTTCAACCCTATCAAGTTAATGCTAAATTAATGGAAAAAACCGCCGAAAATTCCATTGTTTTACATTGTCTACCCGCCCATCGAGATGAAGAAATTACCGATGAAGTAATTGAAGGTTCAAAATCCAAAGTTTGGGATGAAGCCGAAAACCGAATGCACGTTCAAAAAGCATTATTAGCGGTATTGTTAGGAGATGATTAACAGGTTTATTCAAGCATTTCCTCACCCATTGTTATAACCCTAGGGGGGCGACACTCATAGACTTTTAATCTTAACCCTAGTCATGGGTTGTCACCCACCCTACACTTCCTCACAATTTAAGTATTATTAACTTTATCTTGTCCTTCTCCAATATTTGGTATAGTGTATACATAGTATCTACATAGATTAAAATAGATTAAAAAGGATTGATAATAATGGTAACTAATGTAGCGAAGTGGGGGAATAGCCTAGCCGTTCGCATCCCTCAAAATGTTGCTCAAGCGATTCAAATTTCCGAAGGTTCACAAGTTACTTTTAGTGTAGAAAATGGAACGATTGTGATTAAACCCAGCAATCGTAAACGTTATTCTCTTGAAGAACTGGTTAGTCAAATCACTCCTGAAAATTGTCACGCTGAAACAGACACAGGACTAGCAGTGGGGAATGAAGTTTGGTAAATCAATCCTATATTCCTGATAGGGGACATATTGTTAAGTTAAATTTTAATCCTACTCAAGGACATGAACAAAAGGGCTTAAGACCCGCTTTCGTTATTTCACCTTACGAATATAATGTTAAGAACTCCTTAGCTTTATTTATGCCAATTACAGCACAGGTAAAAGGCTATCCTTTTGAAGTTCGTCTTCCTTCAGACTTAACAACTTATGGCGTTATTTTGGTAGACCATATCAAAAGTTTGGATTATAAAGTTCGTTTAATTTAGTTTATTGAAATAGTACCAGAAGATTTAATTCAAGAAGTTCAGGCAAAAATAGAGGGACTCATTTTCTAATATTTTTTGATATTAAAGGAGTAATATTAATTATTACTCCTTTAACTACATTTTAACAGCTTAACTGTCAGAATTAAAGGGCTCTATGGAATGATTAGAAGCTGATTTTAACGGTTTAGAAACAACCGGAGTAATCACTGGAGGTTGGGCATGATTTTGACTTAAGGTTTCAATGGTTTCTGCAACATCAATTCCGGTTGTTTGTTTCAATTCAGCTAAAAATGCCGCTAATTTTGTAGCACTTCCTCCCTGGGTACTATTAACAACAGTAACATTATCCACTTCCACTTTAGGAACCGTTGCCACCATCGTTTTTAATAATACTTCTAATTTTTGATAGAGGAAAATCTCTCTGGCATTTGAACCCGCTAATTTCCAAGATTCTGCTAATCGTTTGGCGGCTTCCGCTTGGGCTTTTCCTGCTTCTAATATTTGAGACGCATTCCCTTTCGCTTCCGCCATTGCCCGTTTACATTGGGCTTCGGCGGGTGCAACCACATCCGCTTGTAACTGTTGTTCAACTTGCTTAATTCGAGCTTGTTGAACTAACACTTCCGCTTGAGTTTTTGCCACTTGGGAAGCCGTTTCTGATTCCGATTCTGCAATCACAGCCTGTCGTTTTGTAATCGCATCTTTCACCCGACGTTCAGCTTCAGCTTTAGCAACTTCAATATCCGTTTCTAACTTTTTCAAAGCCGTATTTTTCTGGTTTTCTGCGGTTTGAATCGCGGCTTCTGCATGGGCTTTGGCTTCCGCAATTCTCGCATCTCGGAATAAATCTGCCCGTTGTTTTCGACCAATAGAATCTAAATATCCGACTTCATCAAAGATATTTTGAACTTGCAAAGTATCTAACACTAATCCCAACTTTTCTAAATCATCTTCTGCTTCTTCTAATAAACTTTTAGCAAAAGCTAATTTATCGCCATTTACCTGTTCTGGGGTTAAACTTGCTAACACCCCGCGCAAATTTCCTTCTAAGGTTTCTTTGGCTAATTGTTCAATTTCCTTCCGACTTTTACCTAATAATCGTTCAATGGCATTATGAATCGTCGGTTCTTCCCCAGCAATTTTAATATTAGCAACCCCTTCAACGGTTAACGGAATCCCCCCTTTAGAATAGGCATTCGACACTTTTAACTCAATAATCATATTGGTTAAATCCATGCGAAAAGCGTGTTCTAATAAAGGAATTCTAATGCTACTCCCGCCTTTAACTAAACGATAGCCAACATCTTGTCCCCCTTCAACGGGGCGACGACTTCCAGCAAAAATTAACACTTCACTGGGTTGACAAATATAATAAAGGTTACGAATCACCAAAAATCCAGCCCCAGTTCCTAATCCTAAAATTCCTAATAAAGCAATGATAATTTCCATCTTTAAAATCTCCTAATCTTCATAGAATTTAAAAACAAACGGTATTATTTTCCTGATAATTTAACCCCTAATGTTTGTTCAACTGTCACTAAAAATTGCCGGAAAATTTCAGGATAAGCATTGACAACGCCCGCAATCGATTTACCATCGCCACTATCAATGACATTGATTTTTTGTAAGTCTACACGAGTGGGAACTTTAGCAGCTTCATTGAGAATCATTTCAATTTGTTGTAAATAAAATAATTCCGACGCATCTGACCCCGTTTCCTGCCAAATTTGATTTAATAAATCTGTTACCGTTGCCGCCGCTAAGGCATTTTCTGTTAAAGATGCCGCTTCTCCTCTTGCTCTTAATTCCTGGGCTTGGCGTTGAGCTTCTGCTGGTAAGACTTCATCCGATTCTAACCGTAACCGTTCTAATTCTGCTCTTACGGTTTGTAATAATTGTTCAGCTTTTGCTCTAGCTTCTTTAGCGGCTGCGATGGTTCTTTCTTCTTCTGAACGCGCTTGTTGTTCTAATTCCGCTTTAATTTTTCGCAGTTCATTATCTTTCTGTAAAACAACAGTTTGCGCCTGGGTTTTAGCCACTTCTGCTTGTCGCCGACAGTCGGCTTCTGTTTGTTCTGCTTCTGCTAAGGCATTTGATTCGGCAATTTCCGCATCTCGAACAATTAAGGCAATTTGGCGACGACCAATAGAATTCAAATAATCCACATCATCAGACACACTTTGAATTTTTAAGGTGTCTAATTGTAAGCCTAATTTTGATAAATCCCGTGAAACATCTTCGGCAATGCGTTCAGCAAATTGTAACCGATCTTCGTTTAATTGTTCTGGGGTTAAGGTTCCCACAACACCGCGTAAATTCCCTTCTAAGGTTTCTTTAGCCACCCGCGAAATTTCCGAACGATCTCGCTCTAAAAACCGTTCAATAGCATTTCCCACAATAGCACGATCATTCGAGATTTTAACATTTGCGATCGCTTGAATATTTAAAGGGGTTCCCCCTTTAGAATAAGCATTTTTCACTTCCACCCGCACTGGCATTGTCCGTAAATCCATTGTCTTAACGGTTTCTAAAATGGGAATACAAAGGGTGCGTCCGCCAAAAATAACTCGATATCCGACTTCCTGGCCGTCTTTATTGCGACGTTTGCGACCGGATAAAATTAAAATTTCATTAGGTTTACAAATTTGTAGAAAGGTATTCAAAAACCAAATAAAAATTATCACACCAAAAATGGATAAAGCAATGGGTAAAGCGGTTCCAATACTGGTAGAAGAGGTATTGGGTGAATTATCTGGGGTGGGTGCTTGGACAACTTCTGTAATCATTGATGAATTCTGGATTTTGGGGATGGAATTTTGCATGATCTTCCCTCTCATTATAAAATTAATTTGGGTCTGATTTAAGGTTTCTAAGTTTTTTTACATCTTCCTGAATCTTAATCCTTAATTTTTAATTGGAGTTTAAGAATTCTTCAGGAATTACTAAGACTTTATCATGATGTCTTCCTACAACAAAAACTTTATCTCCTTTTTCAAACTGATGATCCTCCTCGGTGATGGCAACTACATCAACCATTGATTCTTTTAAATATAATCGAACTTTTCCTTTACAGTTGTGATCAAAGGGAATTTCAACCGTTGCCCATAAGCCGATTAAATCTTCTGATAAAATTAAACTATTGGCCTGTTGTTGGTGAAGTCGCCTTAAAATTCCAACTATTACGGTTCCAAAGCTCACCCCAACCCCTAGAGAAATGGCAAAAATTAAGCTAGGGGAAAGCAAAAGATTAAGTTTTGTTAAAAGAAATCCGGTTAAGCCAAAAAAACAGCCCCCAAACGTCCAAAATCTTAAACTGAAAATGGGTAATCGGAAACCCGGTTGACGGTTTTTCGGGTGTTTTTGCGGGGTGAGGGCTTCTGCATCCTTTGGCGGTTTAGACAGTTCTACATCTATCTCAAAATGGGGATCAAAATCCACACCATCGAGTCCAGCAAAGGCGGATAAAATCACAAAACCCCCACCAATCGTAAGACAGAATAGATAAAGTGTCAGCATCATAAAAAAAGCCTGGGAGTGTGGAAACGAGCGCGTCTATGCCTTACGGCAGGCTACGCCAACAGACAACAGAGGAAACACGACACTTCGGCAAGACTTCGGCGTGATCTCAGTCGAACGCTCAGTGGGACACATCAGGGGAATTTATTCCCCGTGAATATTGGATGGGGAACCAACAAAAATTGTTGTATTTGCTGATTCCCGGTTTTTTAGGATTTCTCCCACTCTGATTTCTCAGGTAAAGTTAGCTGAGTGCTTCGCACACGCTACGCGAACGCCAATGTTATCGGTCGGTAACTATCCCAAAAGCACTGTCTTACCCCTCGTAAAACTGTTTAACTTTTGAGTTCCAGAGCAACGGACTAGCTGAGGCTTACGCCACGCTACGCGAACGCATCCATTGGTGGGTCTTTAACACTTGCCGACAACGTAGCCGTTAGGCTCAGGCTGGTCAACTAACTAAAGTTAGAGGCATGAAGCCCCGTCACTTTAGTGCGGGGTGCTGACGGGGTTTCTCAGTCCAGAAGAACCATTGAATTACTTCTATTGTGGCAAATCTTTGAACCTATGTAACTGCTTTTGTTAAGAAAGTTTGCGTTTTAATTCTGATAAATTTACAGGTTTTGGTTGAAATTGACTGTTCAATGAACCAAAGTTTTAGTATAATTACTTAATAAATTAACCCTCTCCTATTTTTACCTCTGTACACTGACGGATTAATGGAGGCACAGCGACGGTTAATTTATGACCGGGACAAACCTGTATTTTTCCCTTAGAAAACAGTAAATTCCGCCCTGTTTTCTCTCCATTCCCTATTGAGATGGAGCCTTTAGCGGTTTGTTAACTCATGAACAATGATTTTATCAACGAATACCAAAAACAGTTGGTGAATTGGCAAAAACAACTGTTTGATACTTGGCTGGAAAACCTCAAAACGGCACCGAAGACCTTGAATGCTCAAGAAGCCTATGAAAAAACCTTAAGTTACCAAGAAGAACTGGTACAAACAGGCTTCAAAGTTCAAGAAGTTACGAATCAAGCGGTAATGGAATCTCAAAAACAATTTTGGGATAATTATTTTGAATTTATGAAAAAAACCGCTACTCCGGCGGTGTAATATTTCGTCTAATCACCTTTTAGCAAGCCTCCCAGGCTTGTTTCCTGTTGCTTAGTCAATTTTTTATGATCTCACCCCCTAGCCTTCTTCCCGGCAAGAAAAAGGGGGTGATTAGTCCTGTGAAATTGAGGGCAAATTTAATATTCATAATTCTTCTCCCCTTTCCCTATAGGAGAAGCTTGGGGAGAAGTTACACAAGTGGGTGAGGAAAAATGAAACACCACTGGGAATTAGGGAAGAAGTCAAAACAAACCTATTTAACCGTCTTGATTAATTTGAGTAATTAATTCTTGTAAAATTTGAGAAGCTTGCTCATTTTCGACTTGACAAGTTCCCGCATTTTCATGACCGCCTCCAGCATATTTTAACATTAACTCTCCAATATTGGTTTTAGAGGTTTTATTAAAAATTGATTTACCCACCGCAAACACAGTATTTTGTTTTTTAAGACCCCATAAAACATGAATTGAAATATTACATTCGGGAAATAAAGCATAAATCATAAACCGATTTCCGGCATAAATCACCTCTTCAGACCGTAAATCTAAAACAACTAAGTTTTGATGCACCGTAGAACAGCGTTTAATTTGATCCTTAAAATTTTCCTCATGTTCAAAATAAATTTCAATCCGTTCTTTTACATCTGGCAGTTGTAAAATATCAGAAATCGGATGATTTTTACAATAATCAATTAACTCCATCATCAGTTGATAATTAGAAATGCGAAAATCCCGAAACCGTCCTAACCCTGTCCGAGCATCCATGAGGAAATTTAATAAAACCCAACCTTCAGGATTTAAGACTTCTTCTTGATTAAATTGGGCAGAATCTCCTTTATCCACCGCCTCCATCATTTGCTCAGAAATAGTCGGAAATTTAGCTTTTCCCCCATAATAATTGTATAAAACCCTAGCCGCAGAAGGGGCCTTCGGATCAATAATATAATTACTATTAACCGACGGGTTGCGAAGGGTTTCACTTAAATGATGATCAAACGCTAAATGCACCCCTTCAACATAAGGTAAATTAGTAGTAATATCCTGATTGGTAATTTCTATTTTGCCATCCTGCATATCTTTAGGATGCACAAATTTAATTTCATCAATGATATCTAAGTCTTTTAAAAGAACCGCACAGACTAAACCATCGAAATCACTGCGGGTAACAAGTCTATATTTTTCAGTCATTGTTTTTTCCTTGGGATTGAAAATTCCAAATTCTATTATAATGTTTAATTTTAAAGCTAAATAAGCCTTAGTTTACACCGGACTCCAAGGTTTTCACCGTTAAGACTTGGGGAGGTGTAGCGTCGGGGGGATAAATAAACTCCACTCCCACAGAACGAGATCCGCCGGGGGGTAATGTTAACGTAATTAATGATTCCCCTTGCTGTCCTTGACGTTGAACTAAGTGAAAATAACGCTGTTGAGTTTGCCCAAAATCATCGCTGTATGTAAACCGAACTGTTCCTCGAAAAAACACCTGTCCTTGAGGAGGTTCAATAAAGGTTAATCGATTAGAAGCCACATTTTGTTTAAAGGGGGTTTGAATCGATAAACTCACCCTTTGGGATTGGCGGGTAGGGTTATATAACGGTAAGGTCAGACGATATTGTACGCCATAATTTCCATTGGCACGAGTCGCCGTATCGGGATAACGGGCTAACAACGGCGCACTCTGAATTTGCTGAGTCCCCAAAGTTCCTGTTGAAACCGTACTCAAGGGATAGGAAAAAGCATACCCTGGATAGGGAATTGTTAAAACATTCATCCCCGGACGGTCTACCACTGTCCCTGTCCATTCAGAACCCACCGAAACCCCCGCCACACGGCCATAAACTTTTTCTCCCTGATACGCATTTTCCCCTAAAGTTGGAATAATATCTCTAGGTTCTGCTAGTCTGCCTGTATTTAAGAAATTTAGCCATTGACCTAATATCGGCATTTGGGGAGAAAAGGAAGAGATGGGAAAACCAGGGATATTCGGAAAAGTTGGAGAACTCCCAGAAGTTGCAAACCGAACTAAATTCGCCAGATGCACCGGGCCATTGCTTTGTAAGCGCAGGAAGGTTGAACGCGCACTGGCCGTTGGAATGGGTAAACTAAACAACATCTGGGTTTGTTGCGGCGGAATCATGATTTGTTCAGGAAAGATGCGTTGATGGCGTCCTCGTAAAATATCCCCGGCTAACCGTGACCCCGGCCCAGAAAATACCCGACCTTGGGGGTCTTCCACCATTGGCGGCAATTCCACAAACGGCGCGTCCGGTGAAGTAACGTAACTAATTCCTTGCAGAACATTTAAAGTAACCGGTTGAGAACTGGGATTATAAATTAATACCCCTTGATATAAGGTTTGTTGTTTATTAATCGGACGAGCAATATGATGGGAAAAAAAGTCAAACTGTCCGCTTATGGGAAGATTAAGATGGGCATTAGGGAATTTTTTTGCCGTTGTCGGAAAAGTCGATAATAATATTCCTTCTCCCTTCACGACTTCAGGACTATTACTATTAAAAACCGGAACTTCATTCAATTGTCCTGGTAATGGCCGAATTTCCTGTCTTTGGGTAATATATCGTTGCCCAGAAGTTGGGGGTGGAATCGTAATCACTTCAGCCAAATAAAACGCAGGAACAAAAGGAAACATAAACAACTATTTACTCTCTGGTATCGCAAGTTTTACTCTGTTGTTAAGATGGCTTTTTTAGGAACATTTGTCAACCCTTCGTAGTAAGCCCTTCAGGGCTTAGGACATTGAGGCGTGAACACCTCACTACAAAGTGCAGGTTTCTTTAGGTTATCAACATAAATCTTTGATTAACATTAAATTTAGCGAAATTTCAGCAATGATGCTATATCCTAAAATTTGTCAAAAACAATCTATCTCAGGAAATAAACTAATTCCTGCCACCGTTTAAAATACAACGACCATGAAAGTTCAGACCTCTGTTTTTGCAGCACTCCTGTCTTTAACCGTTCTAGGTACTGCCCTTGTTGCTAAAGCAGACACCGTAAAAGCTCGCTGTGATGTTTATCCCAAAGGAGAAGACAAAGCCTCATCTTCTGGTCTATGTGACTTTTCTCAGCGTCAAGGCGCCGTTGGCATTCAACTCCAGAATGGCAAACGCTACGACCTGCGCCCGGTAGGAGATGAACCGGGTAACTATGTAGACCAAAATGGTAAAGCAGCCTATCGTCAAGCTGGTTTGGACGATAAAGGGCAAATTTATCGGTTAGCCAATGAGTCAATTTATATCTATTGGGATACGGCTCCCTACTAAAATTAAACTCGCTAACCTACTATTTTGAACAATTTTCAGTTTAGATTTTGACAAATCACTTTACTATCCTTTAAGGAGGAAAAAGTTATGAGTATGGAAGATAAAATCAAAGCGGCGGCTACCAATGTCGAAGGTCAGTTAAAAGCTGCGGCGGGTGAATTGACGGGTGACAACCAACTGAAAGCAGAAGGGGAAGCCAAAAAATTACAAGCAGAGGCTATGAATACAGCCGCCGACCTCAAAGACAAAGCGAAAAACGTTGTTGATGACTTAAAAAATGCAGCTAACAATGTACTCGATAGCGTCAAAAAGAAATTGGATTAGTTAAGAAAATTAGATTATCAATTGATCATCCCCTATTCAGTGTGTAGCTTAATAGGGGATTTTGGGTAAGTGCGAGGAAACTGATTCTGACAAAATTGCGATCGCTCAAGATTACAAGCGCACCGAGAAACCGGGTTTCTGCGATCGCTTTTTATGAATAACAGAAATATTGCGGAAGAAACCCGGTTTCTGAGCCCCGATAAGCACACCGAGAAACCGGGTTTGTGCGATCGCTTTTCCTTTAACAGAAAGATAGGGGAAGAAACCCGGTTTCTTGGCTGCTTGTGGGTGATTTTAGCGATCGCTGCTTAAAGGTTTAAAACAATAGCTAAAGCTTGACCAAGTTCCTGTATAGTTTTCTCAGAAACAGTTCCCACTTGCTTAATCAATCTTTCTTGAGAAACAGAACGCACCTGAAACGCATCTGCTACTGACAACTTGCTTAAGCCGTTTTCTGGTGTGGGTTCAATTCTCACCATCCAAGGAACTTTTGCAAAGACATCATTCCATCCTGTAATCAGTACAATCACCTTTAACCGGAGAACACCAATTTCGTCATTACTGACAATTACACAAGGGCGAGTTTTACCAATTTCATCACCAACGGTGGGATCAGCCCGATAAAGCCAAATTTGACCTCTAAGCATAATCTTGATACTCGTAAAAGTCGCCCTGATCCAAATCAACAAACTCAGTCAAATTACTTCCTTCTGCATAGTAAGGACGCATGATTTCAGCCGCATCTTTTAAACTGAGTTTTTCAGTTTTTTCCATTTCTTCGCGCACTAACCGCAGTGTAAACTCAATAATCTTTAAACGATCTACATTCGGCATTTTTTTAATAGCTTCTAAAATTTGGGTTTCTATCATAATTTTATAATGATTTTTAAATCCAACAGTTGATCAGCTATTGAATTATGTTGATTATTATATTATAATCAGGATGTGATCGCTATGTCTATCGCATTGCTAATCATCAGCATCCTGATGTTAACATAACTACCTTTTCTATTTCTATTTATCAAATCGCCTTAGTAAATTGTACATCAATATTATCACAATCAACCAAATAACATAGTAGAATAGAATTATCCCCAACCCCGTAAAATCAGATGACTCTCACAACTCAACGCTTTACCCTAGAAGAGTATCTTAACTACGATGACGGCACAGATAGCCTCTATGAATTAGTCAACGGAGAATTAGTTGCTATGGCATTAGGAACCGGACGACATGGTGAAGTTGTTGATTGTCTAAATACTCAGTTTCGTAACGAGATTGCTAGAATAGGACGAGATTGGGTATCTAAACAAATGGTGATTGGTGTTCAATCTCCTCGTGGCGATCGCTGGGATACAGTTCGCATTCCTGATGTTGTGATTATTCCGAAAGAACAATGGCGGAATTTGCAAAACCGCGAGGCTGTGATTCGTTTAAATGAAGCACCCCCACTTTTAGTTGTAGAAGTTGTAAGCACTTCAACGAAAAGTGTTGACTATCGGGCTAAACGGGCTGAATATTGTGTTTTAAATATTCCTGAATATTGGATTGTTGATCCATTACAATCTAAAATTACTATTTTTACGCTATCTGAAGGATGGTATGACGAAGTTGTTTTTATAGAAAGCGATCTCCTCATTTCTCCGACGTTTACTGAACTGAATTTAACGGTTAATCAAATTCTATTCAGTGAAATTTAATGTAGTAAGCCCTTCAGGGCTATGAGGCGTAAACACTTTACTACGAATTATTTCAATCAAAATCAGATTGTAAAGTGACTAGCATTTAAACTAGAAGAATTAACGCCGATTAATGTTGCTAAGGTTTCTCCATTATTGGCTAACTGAATTAAGGTAGAATTATTAGTGGTTGTAAAGGTTAATTGCTCAAAGGTTAATCCTCCCAGTAAATTAATTAGATCTTCGTTGATATTAAAGTCAAGAATGATATCGTTTCCGGCGCTAATTGCGATCGCAAATTGATCATTTCCACTTCCTCCAATTAACGTATCTTCTCCTTGATCTCCACTGAGGAAATCATTACCCATTCCGCCCATTAAACTATCATTATTTTGACCCCCGTAAAGGCTATCATTACCTTCACATCCTTCTAAAGTATCAGCGTCTAAATTTCCAAATAATAAATCATTATCCTCATTCCCCCATAAAAAGTCATCATTTTTTCCGCCATAAATTGTATCATTACCTAAATTTCCCTGAAGTTGATCGTTACCCTGATTTCCAAATAAAATATCGTTTCCTAATCCTCCACTGAGAGAGTCATGATCAGTTTCACCAAATAAGGTGTCCTCTCCCTCATCCCCAAATATTAAATCATTTCCACTACCCCCTAATAAATTATCATTTTCAGTTCCCCCACTCAAATAATCATCCCCGCTATCTCCCCAAAGGTGATCTTGTCCTTCCATTCCAAAGAGAAAATCTGAATCTTCGTTACCATACAGAAAATCTGAACCTGCATCACCATTAATAAAATCAGTTCCTTGATCCCCAAAAATAGTATCATTTCCAATTTTTCCCTCTAAATTATCATTTCCTTTCATCCCCAATAAAATGTCATCTCCATTTTCCCCATCAATGGCTTCATTCACATCAGTTCCTATTAAATTATCGTTATTTTCAGTCCCCTTTAAGGAATTTTGAATAACATTTTTTTGACGACTGGTTTCTACATCCACAGAGGGAAAAGGTTTAGAAGAACAGTCATCCGGTGATGGTGTTGGAGTTGGTACAGGGGTCGGTTCTGGTGTTGGTGATGGCTCTGGGGTTGGTGTTGGCTCTGGGGTTGGTGTTGGTGTTGGTGATGGTGATGGTGATGGCGTCGGTGATGGCGTCGGTGATGGTGATGGTGATGGCGTTGGTGATGGAGTCGGTTCTGGTGTTGGGGTTGGTGTTGGTGTTGGTGATGGCTCTGGGGTTGGTGATGGGGTTGGTGATGGTGATGGCGTTGGTGTTGGTGTTGGTGATGGCGTTGGTGTTGGTGATGGTGATGGCGTCGGGGTTGGAGTCGTTGATGGTGTTGGGGATGGGGTTGGGG
>NZ_JADEWU010000106.1:0-17266 GCF_015207485.1 Planktothrix mougeotii LEGE 06226 | reverse complement strand
GTAAGGCGAAGCCGCACGCACCAAATCAACCAAATTAGAACAGAAAACCTTGATGATTATTATAGATAATTGATGGTGCGTGCGCGTTGATGGAGAGAAACAGGTGTAAATTGTAGGGTGCGTAAGGTGAAACCGCACGCACCAAATCAACCAAATTAGAAAGGAAAACTTGGATAATTTTGAGAGATAATTGATGGTGCGTGCGCGGAGCTTACGCACCCTACTGTTTAAATGACTGCGATACACTCGATTTCTACTAATACATCCTTGGGAAGGCGAGACACTTCAACCGTCGCCCTAGCGGGGGCTGTTTCGGGTTTAAAATATTTAGAATAAACTTCATTAACTTGGGTAAAATCGTTCATATCTTTTAAGAAGATTGTGGTTTTAACGACGTTTTCCCAAGTCGCACCTGCTTCCGTTAATACCGCTTCTAAATTTGACATCACTCGTTCAGTTTGTTTGATAACATCATCGGGATAAAGAATTTGGTTAATTCGGGGGTCAATAGCAATTTGTCCCGATAAAAAGATCATGTTATTGACCATTACCGCTTGATTATAAGGGCCAACAGGGTTGGGAGCGTTTTCGGTTTTAATGATTTGGCGAGTCATGGTTTCTTCTGTGTCCGATAATGTTTCTATTGATTCTGATAAATTAGGAGTGCTATCTTCTGGTTGATAGAGTTCTCCATCAGGCATAATTGTATCTGTAAAGTTAACATTTTCAAGGTTAGCCCCATAAATATTAGCATCTGTTAAGTCTGCTTGTGTTAAGTTTGCTCCCTCTAAATTTGCCTTAACTAGATTAGCTCCTCGTAAATCAGCTTTTGTTAGATTAGCATTTTTAAGTATTGCTTTTTTTAAATTAGCATTTTCAAGATTTGCACATTGCAAATTGGCATTTATAAAGTTTAATGATGATAAATTTACATCACTTAAGTTAGCAAAATTTAAGTTAGATGATATAAAATTACATCCTTCAAATTTTCCTCCTCTTAAATTAGCTCGACTTAAAGTTGCCCTTGTAAAATCTGATCTATTCAGACTACAATTTGTTAAGTTAGCTCCTGTCAAATTTGAGCTTGTAAAATCTGCTCTATTCAGAATAGAACCTGTTAAATTAGCTCCTATCAAATTTAATGCAGAGAGATAGGCTTGCTCAAGGTTAGCTGATGTTAAGTTTGTATAACTTAGATCAACGCCAGATAATCTAGCACGGCTTAATTGTATACCTGCTAAATTAGCACCATAGAAATCAATATTCTTTAACTCTGTTCCTTCAAGGTTAACACTTCTTAATTCTAGGCCCTTAAAATCACGTTCACCTTTAGAACGTTTTTCTAAAAATTCTTTGATGTCCATCATTAACCTCTTGGTTGTCTTTGTATCAGTTTATCATTAAAATGAACTTCTGAATATCTTTATTTCAACACTTTCTTTTTATTCTAATAATAATTGATGGTGCGTGCGCGTTGATGGACGACAGGTCTAGTAGGGTGCGTAAGGCGAAGCCGCACGCACCACATCAACCCAATTAGAAAGGAAAACTTGGATAATTTTGAGAGATAATTGATGGTGCGTGCGCGGAGCTTACGCACCCTACTTTAATAATAATTACAAATAATAGCCGATAACTGTTATGATTAAATATTGGGCTAAAATTAATATAGGAAATCATCAACATGGCTAAAAATGAAACCCGCAATGAAGTAGAAGTTCGTTCTCAGAAAGTCGATGAGTTGAGAGAATTGGGAATAGAACCCTATCCCAGTCACTCCCTTCAACGGTCACATACGACCCAAGCAATTAAAGATTTATTCGCACAACCGGGGAAAGAATTAAACGATGGAGAAAGTGACCCCGACGCTGTTCCTTTAACCGTTTGTGGACGTATTACCTTTAAACGGGATAGTGGAAGTATTGGGTTTATTGGGTTAACGGATATTGCGGGAACCATTCAACTCAAACTAGAGAAAAAATTAGTCACTGGCGAAACGGGATTATCCTTTAATCAGGTTAAAAAATATCTGGATTTAGGAGATTTCATTGCCGCCGAAGGAATAGGATGTCGCACGAACCGAGGGGAATTATCAGTACAAGTTGAACGGATTTTTGTGATTTCTAAAGCAACGATGCCTTTTCCTGATTCCTATTATGGAATTAATGACCCGGAATTGTGTCGTCGCCATCGAGAAATTGATTTAGTAAGTAACCCGAAATCCTTAGAAACCTTTAAACTTAGAAATCGGATTTTAAAAAGGATTCGGATGTATTTATGGGATCATTGTTTTGAGGAATTAGAAACCCCCGTATTACAAGCGATTTATGGCGGTGCGGCGGCGCGTCCTTTTGTTACCCATCATAATGCTTTAGATATTAATTTATATCTACGAATTGCTACCGAACTGCATTTAAAACGGGCAATTTGTGGGGGGTTTGAACGAGTCTTTGAAATGGGAAGAGTGTTTAGAAATGAAGGCATTGATAGCACCCATAATCCAGAATTTACTTCTATTGAAGTTTATCAAGCTTATGCAGATTATTTTGATGTCATGACTTTAGTGGAAGATGTAATTTGTGCCGTTGCTACGGATATATTAGGAGAACAAACTGAACTTGAATATCAAGGTCAAGTGATTAGTTTGGAACGGAAATATAACTATTCTGAACAATATCCGACCTTTACGGGAAACCATTGGAAAGTTCAAACGATGGTGGAAGCGGTGCGGGAAAAAACAGGCTTAGATTTTGATACCTTAGAATTAGATGAAGCTCTAAAATCGGCTGAAAATTTAGGGTTACATTTATCTAAATTAGACACTCAAAGTTTAGGCTATGTCCTTTATGCGGTCTTTGATAAATTAGTTTCTCCTCAATTAATACAACCGACTTTTATTACAGAATTTCCGGTAGAAGTCAGTCCGTTAGCAAAACGTCATCGTTCTAAACCTGGATTTGTAGAACGGTTTGAGTTATTTATTCACGGGACAGAATATTCTAATGGTTTTTCGGAATTAAATGATCCTCAAGACCAACGGAAACGATTTGAGGAACAATTAGCGCAGCGAAATGCCGGGGATGAAGAAGCACATCCGATGGATGAAGACTTTATTCAAGCACTTTCTTTAGGAATGCCAAATTGTGGGGGAATGGGAATTGGAATTGATCGATTAATCATGTTATTTACGAATACCGCTAGTATTCGAGATGTGATTATGTTTCCCACAATGCGAACCTCTGTTTAACGTTAGATTCCATGCTTAAATCTGTGCTACAGATGTTTCCCTAAACCCCAAGTAGAGACGCGCCATGGCGCGTCTCTACTTTATTGAAATTAGGAATTTGAATTACTGTTTTCATGAAGATGATTAATAACTCGATAAACTTTGATTTTTTGTAGTTTTCCTTTTAAAGGTAATTCTCCCCAAAATTCTACGTTATATTGTTCATTCAAATAAATTAATGTTTCATAAGCAATTAAAATTCGACAGGTATCAACTTGACGCTCTTTTAAACAGCTTTCTAAACGAGAAGCGGTATTTACACTATCTCCTATTACCCCATATTCTAACCGATTTTTTCCGCCTAAACTACCAACAACCACTGGCCCGGTAAAGATTCCTACCCGCATTTCAATCACAGGTAAACCTCGTTTTTGCCAATCTTGATTGACTGTTTCTAAGCGTTGACGAATGGATAAGGCACAATTGACCGCCTGTTGAGCTTTGGTCGCAATTTCAGCTTCTGTTTTACTCGCAACCGGAACTCCAAATACAGCCATGACACCATCCCCCATAAATTTATTCACAATGCCATGATGGGTTTGAACTTCTTCGGTAATAATATTTAGGTATTCATTTAACCATCCCATAATAAATTCGGGAGATTCCGCTTCTGAAAGGGTACTAAAATTTTTAATATCCGAAAAAAACACCGTTGCAGTTAATTTTTGCCAAGGTAAACGACCGGATTCTAATAAATTTAACCGTCCTTTCCATAACGCATCAGCAATTTCTGGGGAGGTTTGTTGTCCTAATAAACGCATTACCGTTTTTTGTTGTTTTTGAGATTGATATTCTCGATTAATAACGCCTAAAATAACCGTTAAAATTAAAGCTACACTGGGAGAAATCAGGGGAATCCACCCTTGATTTAAAAAAACTAAAAAGCTGATTCCGCCTAATGCTGTTAATAGTAGTCCTGTTCCTAATAAAAGGTAGGAATATCGAGAATAAAATTCAGATAAAATTAGACCTGCGATCGCCCAAATTAAAATCCATAATAACTCTTGACGTTCTGACAGAAACCAAAACAGAGATTCTTCCTCTAAAACTACACTCAATAACTGACTGGTCATTTGAGCTAAATTAACCACACCGGGCAATTTTGGCATCCGATTATTCCCAGTATTGAGAGGGGTTAAGACCGAATCTCGTAAACTCGGCGCACTGACTCCAATTAGCACAATTTTATCTTTAATCCAGGCAGAATTAACCTTTCCTTCTAACACTTCCATTAACGAAACTTGACGAATTGTATCAGGAGCATGACGATAATTAACCAAAATTTGAGAACCCCCAATAATGGATTGATAACCCCCATCATTTGGTTTGAGTTTAGGAAAAGCAACTTCTCCTAGTTGGTAATCTAAATGATGATTAAGTTTTGGTTTAATGTTTTTACAAGGAATACTTGAATGTAAAGGAGTGTAGCCGGGACAGTCGGCTTTTAAATAGGTTAAAACTAAACGCAGTGGTAAAGATAAACGGTTAATTTTTCCATCCCAATTAAACATTAAATGGCGACGGGATACCCCATCAGGATCGAGGGGGACATCTACGGTTCCCACCTGTTGAGGAGAAACTCTAAGTGGGGGTAAAATTCGATCCGCTTCGCTATTTCCAACGCTCATGACTGCGATAAAATTGGGTCGTTTCATTTGCTCCATTAAAGCTTGATGACCGGGTTCTTGGGGTACGTTTCGAGCTATATCTAACCCGATAACGGCGGCTTGTTCTTGTTGTAATTTAGCTAAAACTTGAGCAATAATTTTATCGGATAATGGCCATTGTTTGAGGCGATTAATATCAGTTTCTGTAATTTCTACTATTAAGAGTCTAGGATCAGGTTGATGATAAGGACGTAGTTGTACCATCCGATCATAAACCCGCAGTTCTAACCCTTGAAACAAACCCCATTGCTTGAGTCCACCCACTCCCATTGTAATCATCAATAGGGTTAAAATTAACTTTAAAAATTCTCTGAATTCTAAGGATGTTTCATCATGTTGAGAAAGCCACTGTTTCCAGACAAAAGATTTGCGATCGCTCATTGCACTCGCCTATTTAAAATTTTATATGACTTTTTTCTTTTGATAAAAATTAGATCCGGGGGTTTGGGTTAACTGTTAACCCATCTTCCCTAAACCCAATCCTCTAAACCCTGATTCTGACGCTGTACACCCTGATTTTTTGATCAGCTAAATGTAAACGAGCTTATGATCTAATTCTAGGTCAATTTTAGATAACTTTGATGATTGTTTACGATTCAATTCGGCTGGGTGTTACCCGAATTAGTGATAAAATTTTAGGATGTAGTTTATCATTAGGCTTGATCATGCCTTAACCAATCTTATCATTATCATTTTCTCAGGTAAACCTTCACAACGCTGTTCAATGGGTTTTATCTATCATCTACTTGAAAATATGAAAATAGACTATCAGGAAAAAGAAGGGCAGAAATTTCTGCGAATTATTTATGCAGTCGGATTAGCAATAATAGTGGCTACCGCTTTGGGGATTGAACTTTTCTATTCTTATCAATTGACGGCTCGAAATACAGAGCGAAATATTCGGAATATCGCTCAACTTTTAGCTCAGAATATTTTCTATAAATTAAACTCTAAACAGGGTTTAAGTTTTTCCCAAAAAAATTTTGATTATTCAGTTTTGAACCCCGAAATCCAAGGGATTAACCTAGATAATCGGGGTGTGATTGAAATTATAGATTTAAAATTAAGACTAATCACTAGAGAACCCCACCTATCTCCTGATAAAAATCGATCATTACAACTTGTGGCTTTACAAAAATTTATTAAAGAGAATCAAAGCCAAAAAATTGAGGTATTAATATCTCCTATGGATGGAAAAAAAAGCATTTATGGAATTCAAAGGATTGAAGGTTATCCCTTAATTATTTTAATAAAATTGCCTTTGTTTGAAGTGTTTTTAACTTGGTATATTAAAGTAATAATTTATGTAATTTTGTTTTTATTATTGATAATTTTATTAATGATTTTAATTAAAAGAGAAAACAATTATTTACAGCAAACTCAAGAATTGATGACCCGTTT
The DNA here is from genome assembly GCF_015207485.1 of Planktothrix mougeotii LEGE 06226. NCBI lineage: Bacteria > Bacillati > Cyanobacteriota > Cyanophyceae > Oscillatoriales > Microcoleaceae > Planktothrix > Planktothrix mougeotii. Next base: position 10,912 of record NZ_JADEWU010000106.1, on the reverse strand, counting down.
TGTGGCAATGGAATCGGCAGATGATATGATTGTAATTACTGGCAAAGATGGAACAATTGAATATGTCAATCCTGCTTTTACAAAGATTACAGGCTATCAGGCAACTGAAGTGATTGGAAAGAACCCTTCTCTGTTAAAAAGTGGTCGTCAAAACAAAGAATTTTATCAAAAATTATGGAAAACAATTTTATCAGGAACCGGGTGGAAAGGAGAATTAGTTAACTCTAAAAAAGATGGAACGACTTATTATGAAGAGATGACGATTGCACCTGTTAAAAATTCCCAAAATGAAATTATTCGCTTTGTTGCTGTTAAACGGGATATTAGCGATCGCAAACAATTAGAAGCTCAATTAGCTTGGTTAGCTCATTTTGATAAATTAACAGGATTACCTAATCGGGTTTTATTTTTTGACCGTTTAGAACGAGCGATCGCCGAGGCCCAACGACAACAAACGCGGTTTGCTGTTGTTTTTATTGATTTAGATGGGTTTAAATTAGTGAATGATTGTTTAGGACATCAAAGTGGTGATTTCGTATTGCAAGAAGTCGCAAAACGATTATCTTTATCTGTCCGAAAATCTGATACGGTTGCCCGCATGGGAGGGGATGAATTTACCTTGATTTTAGGGAATATTTCTCAACGAAATGATGTGATTAAAATTGCTCAGACGATTCTTTTAGCACTCTCTCAACGTTGTGTTGTCAACGGTCATGAATGTCAAATTGGAGCCAGTATTGGCATTAGTTTTTATCCTGATGATGGAACAGATTTAGAAACCTTAGTTAATAAAGCTGATGCAGCCATGTATAGGGGCAAACATCAAGGAAAAAACCGCTATGAATTTGCCTCAACCGAGGAAAGCGTAACTAACAATAATTCCTCCAGTGATAACTGATAACTGATAACTGATAACTGATAACTGATAACTGATAACTGATAACTGATAACTGATAACTGATTAAAGATGGTTGGCTTTACGGGTTTCTAACCACATGGGGATAACGAACCAAGCCACCACTAAAATTAGAGCCAGAATTGCAAATTGGGCAACCCAAGCGACTAATTTTTCCAAGGAGATAATATTTCCGACGAAATAGGATAAACTGACCATCACCGATGCCCAAACGGTAGCTCCCGCAGAATTACAAAGAAAGAATTTCCAGTAGGGCATTTGGGCAATTCCGGCTAAAGGGCCAGCAAAAATCCGTAAGAGGGCGACAAATCGACCGAGAAAAACAGCCCGGGCTGCATTTTGGCGAAATTGTTCTTTGACCTCATGCAGTTGTTCTTCGCGAATCCGAAATAACTTACCGAGACGCAATAGCAATGGCCACCCGCCCCATTTGCCCAGCCAGTAGCCAAAATTATCGCCTAAAATTGCCCCAGCAATGGCACTACCGAGGACAAACCAATAATTCAATTCACCACTCCCCGCCAGAAACCCACCCACGAGGGTAATGGTTTCTCCTGGGAGCGGAATGCCCGCATTTTCTAAGGCTATTCCGACAAACACAGCCCAGTAGCCGTATTGATGAGCAATTTCTCGAATTGTTTCTAAGGATACAAACTCAAAAGACATTCAATGCTGCCTTTATATTTTTTTGCAAAGCTTTATACTTCTCTATATATCTTGACGTGTTTTTCCGAATTGTGTCAATCTTCGTTGGGTTGAGGAACACAACAAATTAGGTTCAGTCGATCAAACCTCAGTTAGATGTCCCACGAAAGGGGATCGTTGGCAAAATCCTAGGAACTGGATCTGAGTCAATGTCAAGACTTCTGTGAAACATCCAGAATTGCTGTAATTCCCAGTATACCTGGATGTTAGTCCCTCTCGTTTCTCTCTTTCAATTGTAGCTAAGTTAAGATGAAATAAAGTTTAATTCATCCTAAATGGCTATAAATCCCTCTTTGGACAGACCAAAAACCCTCAACAGTTCAATTATTATAGGTGTTTCATCTTGTTTTTTGAGGATGATGAGTCTCAACTGTTTTAACGTTGGTCTGAACAATTCTATTGTTGGGTGGAAGGGTGAGTATCTGCTGCCTTTAATAAGCTAGGAGTGATAACAATGGAATGGCAAGAATTAAATGGGTATGTTTGGCTTCAGCCCCAAACTCGTCTTGACTCCCAAGGAGGTCTTTTTCTCAAAGAACAATTAGTTAATATTCCCATAGAACCCCACAAAATCTGGGTGATGAATCTGGCAACTGTAGATTTTATGGATAGTTCAGGTTTAGGAGCCGTTGTAACGGCCGTTAAATTTGCGCGCAGTAAAGGGTGTCGTTTGGTGATGTGTAGGCCATCTGCAACCGCCCGACTGGTTTTTGAAATTACACAACTCGATCGAGTCTTTGAAATTATCGAAAATATCGAGGAGATTTTTTCTAATTCTTCTATTTCTGAAGAATTATTGTCTGCTTAGTTGTAAATTTTCACTCCCGACCAACGTGATCCGATGAAGGATATTATTCTGAACCCATGCTAAATATCAATGATCTTTTCTTGATGGCAATTGATGATGAACCCTTAGCGGTTCATTTTTTCTGGCTGAAGGAAGAAGATGAAGATAAGGAAAAGACAACATATTGATTTCGCCCTTGAGCTTTAGCTTGATAGAGTGCTTGATCCGCCATTGCGACTAATTGTTTTGGGGGCATTTTTTCTGAAGGAATAACGCTACTAATTCCCAAACTACAAGTCATATAAGTATCCACTAATGAACCTTCATGAACAATCTGTAATTGTTCGATCTGGTTGTGAATGTTTTGGGCAATTAAAATCGCTTCTGATCCGCCTGTTTTGGGTAAAATAATGGCAAATTCTTCCCCACCATATCGAGCCAATAAATCCCCCGGATATCTCATGACTCGGTTAATGCCTTGAGCGACTTCTCGTAAGGCGATATCCCCGGCTAAATGTCCGTAGGTATCGTTATACCGTTTAAAAAAGTCTAAATCACACAAAATGACTGATAAGGGTAGTTGGTCTTGAGATAATTGAGACCATTGATGATGCAGATAATCATCAAAACAACGACGGTTAGCAACTCCGGTTAAACTATCAGAAGTTGCTAAATCTTTTAATTCATGATTGACAAGTTGTAACTGATGATAAAGTTCCGATTGTTGAATGGCGATCGCCAATTGTGCGGATAAAGATACTAATAATTCCTGCTCCCAAGTTTGCCATTGTCGGGGACTCGAACATTGATGGGCGAGTAATAAACCCCACATTTTTTGTCCATGCCAAATGGGTGTGACTAAATAAGCTCGAACGTGAAGTTGGTGCAACAGTTCGTAATGACAACGGCTTAAATTAGAGGTGTAAATATCAGCAACGGATTTAATTTTCTGATGATTTTCTAACGCCAATGTTTGTTGAATACAACTATCAGTATATCGATTTCCTAGCAGGGAAAAGCATCCTTTTGTCCGAGATTCGGTTAAAACTTCTCCGCCATAATGGTCATCAAACCGGAAAATGATCACCCGTTCAGTTTGTAGCACCTGACGAATTTCGGTAACGGTGGTATTGAGAATTTCACTTAACTCTAAAGATTCATGAATGCGTTGAGTCAGCCGGGAAGTAAATCGTTCCCGTTCTGCTTGTTGTTTGAGTTGTTGTTCAATTTGTAAGCGATCGCTAATATCGCGGGCTAAAGCATGAATTAATTGTTGTTCTCCTACTTGAATTAACCCAACCCGGACTTCTACGGGAAAGGTGGTTTGATCTTTGCGACGGTAAATTCGGCGTAGGGTTATGGGTTTATTCGGAACTAAACTTTGCAAAAAGAGCGCGGGAATTTCCTCAGTTTCTATTTGTTGAATCGATAACTTTAAAAGTTCTTGTCGCGTATACCCTAAACTTTGACACGCAAATTGATTAACATCTAAAATCTGGCCGTTCAAATCATGTAACAAAAACCCATCCGCCGCCTGTTCGACTAATGACCGAAACCGATCTTGACTTTGCAACAAAGCGATTTCTGTTTGCTGTAACCGTTGGGATGCTAATCGTAAATCTAACTGTTCAATCACTAATTCCCCAAGAGATTGTAGGGTTTGGATTTCTAACTCACTCAACTGGCGGGGATGATGATCCATTACACATAGGGTTCCTAAGCGTTGTCCATCGGACGTACACAAAGGAGCCCCTGCATAAAACCGGAGATTAAACTCCCCCGTTACCAAAGGATGATTGCACCATCGGGGATCTGTGAGGGTATCATTAACACAATAAACCCCTGGATTATACATTGCAAAACCGCAAAAGCTGCCTTCACGATCAACCTGAGGATGCTCTAGTCCTAGACGGGATTTAAACCAAATTCGATTCTGATCAACTAAACTCACCAAGGAGATAGGAACTTTTAGCAATCGAGATGCTAAAAGTGTAATCCGGTCAAATGCTGCTTCAGAAGGCGTATCTAAGATCTGGTAACGATAAAGCGTTTCTAATCGTTCATTTTCCTCAAAATTAGAAGATAGAAACATACATGGAGGCACTTTAAAAAAACTACCCATAATATTTGGTTGAGATCCAGCAAAGAAGATCAGGTTTAATTAGACTCAATTGATACAAGTAAGATAGAAGCCTGAAAAGCCAGAAACTTTATTCTTACTGAATTATACTCAAATTTATAACACATCTTATACGTTAAATCGAGTAAAATATGATACTGTAGAAAAGCACAAAGGGCAGAATCGGGTGTCTGTGTTTATTATTGTAGCGTTCTCTTCTATTGATTTTCATCTTTTCATTCTTGAGAAAGAGGAGAATCACCTTTATATTTATTAAGATTTATAACAATGTCTTCCTTGATTCAATTTGAATCTGGATAAATTACATCGTTTTGCATTAATAAATTGGAGCATTTTTCATGACCTTTACACCCACTCAACAGGATTTAGAACAAGCTTTATCTAAATTCCGAGGATTAGATGTCGATACCCAATTAGCCTTTTTGTGGTTTGTTTATACAAAAATGGGTCAATCTATTACTCCTGCGGCTCCTGGTGCTGCCCAAACGGAGATTGCCGAAGGGTTATATAATCAAGTTCAAGCCCTTTCTTTTGAAGAACAATTGCAAGCTCAACGCGACTTTTTAGAAAGTAATGATACCCAATTGTCTCGTGAATATGGCTCTTTAAGTGACAATACCAAACTCTTGTTTTGGTATCGTTTAGCGCAAGGAATGGATGCTAAAACCATTGTTCCCATGCCGGAAAATTATGAATTTTCTCAAGAAGGTAAAGCTTTATTAGGTCAATTAGAAAATATGGATTTTGAACAACAAATTACCTTCCTCCGTCAAAGTGTTGAACCTACTGGAGCCGCGCCTCAATCAGGTTCTGGACTGTAATTCAACATTTATTTCAATTGCTTAGATTGTGTTTAGACCCTCTATTATTCATCCCCCTGATTCAGGGGGATTTTTTTTCTAATTCTTATTGATCACAGGATTAAATGACCTGAAACTGATTAGCAGTTATTAAATCTAAATCAATCCCGTTTAATCGAGCTAAATCTTCTTCTGTAGAAGTTAAACGAATAATAACTGCATTTTCTTCTTGAATTAAGGTGAGTTGTTCAAAGGTTAATCCGTTACTGAGTCCTAACTGATCTAAGGTAATATCAAAGTCAAGAATTAAGTCATTTCCGGCGTTCATTTGCAACATAAAAATATCTTGACCTAATCCTCCATTGAGGGTATCATCCCCCAAGTCTCCCCATAAACTATCATTGCCAATTCCTCCGATTAAAGAATCATTTTCACTTCCCCCATACAGGCTATCATTTCCTAAACAACCGTCTATAATATCTACTCCTGAATTTCCCAACAGCAAATCGTTATTGTCTCCTCCACAAAGGCTATCATTTCCCAGATCTCCCCATAAACTATCATTCCCAATTCCTCCTTCTAAACTATCTTGATTTTCCCCTCCTAATAAACTATCGTCTCCTGAACCTCCATCAAGCAAATCGTCGTCTAAATTTCCCAATAAAATATCGTTTTCGCTTCCTCCAATTAAGGTGTCATTTCCTAAATCACCGTATAAAATATCATCACCTTCATCTCCCTGTAACTGATCATTTTCTTTCCCTCCATAGAGGGTATCTTCTCCTAGATTTCCCTGGATAAAATCATGATTGCGATCGCCAAATAGCAAATCGTTATTTTCATCTCCTTGCAAAATATCATCATCTTGTCCTCCATATTGGGTATCATCTCCTAACCCTCCTATAAAAACATCTGCACCTTGATTTCCCAATAACAAATCATTTCCATTTCCACCATTAAGGTTATCTGCACTTTCCATTCCGATTAAAGTATCATTTCCTTCAAAACCATTGATTTGATCGTTAAAATTACTTCCCCTTAAGTCATCATTTTCTATTGTCCCATTTAAGGTTTTTTCGATTACATTTTGTGTTTTTTCTGGGTTTAAGTTTGGTTTAGGGAATTGATCACACAAACAGTCATCTTCACCAACAATAGGACTCGGTGTAGGTTGTGGTGTTGGCGTTGGTGTTGGACTCGGAGTTGGTGTTGGTGTAGGTTGTGGAATTGGCGTTGGCGTTGGTGTTGGACTGGGACTGGGACTGGGAGTTGCTGTCGGAGTTGGACTCGGAGTTATTGTCGGAGTTGGTGTTGGACTGGGACTAGGAGTTATTGTCGGGGTTGGTGTTGTTGTCGGAGTTGGACTCGGAGTTACTGTCAGAGTTGGACTAGGAGTTGGAGTTGGAATCGGAGTTACTGTCGGAGTTGGTGTGGGTGTTAGGACGGGAAACTCATAAGCACCACTATCAATAATGGCTGTACCATTTTGATCCCCATCAATAGGACGAGTTTGACCGAGTTGATCCGTTATGGGTGAATTATTATTATTACCTGTATCAATAGCGGGACTTCCGATTAATAAAGGATGAATTAATTTTCCATCAATTGTTTGTAAATCCCCTAATAAAGCATCAGCCACTAATTGAATATTAGCCGTTGCTTTAGTATCATTAGGGTTGAACTCATTAGTTTGAATATTACCACCGCCTTCATTATATTCAGTTCCCGTATGATGTTTAACGTTCCAAGAATTTCCCCCATTATTAGCAAAATTTTTCGCTAAAATCGTATTTTGTAAAGTAACATTTGTCCCTCCTCCCCAAAATCCTCCCCCTTGAAACCCTGCATAATTATTAGCAATTGTTGTATTAATAATCTGGGTTGAATTTGTCCCATTAGCAAGAGTTATTGCACCTCCTAAACCCTGATTACCATCGGAAGATTCGGCACGATTTCCTGAAAATGTGCTATTGGTTATCGTAGTCGGAGAAGTTTCACCAATCCATAAACCTCCTCCTTGACTATAGGCTCGGTTATTGGCAAATGTTGTATGATTAATCGTTAATTCAGCATTTCCTGAACGCAATCCTCCTCCTAAAGAATCGCCTTTCAGATTAGTTTGAATACTATTATTAATAATTGTACTATTTTCAATAATGATTTGATCAGGAGGATAAGCAAATAAAAATAATCCACCTCCTTGTCCGGCTCCAGTATTACCATCAAATAAAGAATTACTAATCTGAATGATTCCGCCTGTTAATCCAGGGCCAAAATTCGCACCGGAAGCATTTGCACCATCGGTATAAATAGCTCCCCCAGCACCATGATAATTATTAGAACCATTGGGAACAGTACCCCCTGGAACAGAGGTATTATTAATAAATTTAGAATTATCAACGGTTAAATTACCGAGTAAATGATTGATTGCACCTCCATTAATTCCCTTATTATTGTTAAATTCACTATCTTTAACCGTCAAAGAACCTGCGCTTTTTGTAGCGATCGCACCGCCCCCTCGTTCACTTCCTCCTAAAGTGCCATCATTATTATTAAATTTGCTATTAATCACAACCGTATTACTTTTAAATCCGGTATAAATTCCGCCTCCAAATTGGGCAACATTATCATTGAGTTCACTATTTTCTAAGGTGAGGTTTGTTGAACCTCCCATGCGAATTCCTCCTCCTGCACCTGCTTCATCAATTCCTGTTGCATTACCCTTAATAATAATCAGATTCTTAAGGGTTATAGTTGTAGGTTGAAATTGCTGATCAACTTGCAGTTCTAATACCCGAAATTGGTTTTCACCACTAATCGTTAGTTGACGGGGAACAGTACCCGCAATCAGTCCATCAATGGTAATACTTTTATTAATATTTAATTGACCTGTCGTCAGTTTTATGATAGGATTAGGTTGACTCGCTAAACCAGAATCAAATTGAATAATATCTCCAGATTGAGCTTGAGCGATCGCCTCTCGTAAAGAACCGATACCGTTATCATTTAAGTTCGTAACGATTAAAGTTGCCATGTTGATTGATCCTAATTTCGAGGGTTATTTTCAGATAATTATCCTTTCCAGCAAAGTTGATTAATATCCAGGATCTGATCTCATTTTTATTAATTGTCAACCGCGAATTTCCATCAAATTTGAGACCAGACTTTAAATCGTTGATGATTTGGGTCTAGCCGTTTATAAATTTCTAATAAGATTAAGCCTGATTTTAATAAATAGATTGGCCCTTTCACCCAGCCACCACGGGAAAGCACCAATCTAATTGTGGCACACTGCCAAGAAGCCACAAGAGCATATTATTAAAGCCCAAATGATGTTAATTTAAGCTTTAATTTATTAATAACCTAAATTAGGGGTTTTTCGCCTCAGAAATTCTACGGAACTTTTTAATTAAAATAAACGTTGTAACTCCGAGAAATTATGGAGAAGCAGTATCCATCAAAAAGGGCGAGGAATACCCCGCCCCTTGTTACACAGAGGAATAGCTCTCCAACCCAGAATTAATCCCGATTAAAGGCAATCAGTAAGCGCAGGATAAAGATAAATAAATTGATGTACGTTAAATACATCGATAAAGCTGCGGATAAATACTGTTGGTCGTTGTAGGCGCGAGGCAACAAATAGAAATCAACCACCGCCGCCCCAACAAACAAGACGACTCCTAGACCCGAAATCCCAATTTCTAACCAAGAGGGGGCAATGATCCCAAAGAAACTGAGGACAACTTGCGCCAGAATGACAACAAATAGGGCAATAATTCCGAGGTTGATGGTTTTACTTAAGGCCATCCCATCGGACTCAGAGAGGTTAGACCCAATGGAACGCGCCCCAATAAAGGTGACTCCACACCCTAATGCAGCCACACCAATTCCGGCAATCCCAACACCATTAGTCCCTAAAGCAACAGCAACCAAACCGGTGAGAGTATAGCCTGTGAGTAGGCTGTAGGTCGCTAATAGGGGTAAGGCAGCTTTGCTATTACCCTTGTTGGCAACACCAGAAGCAACAAAAAATAGAACGAGTTGTGCAATCAGGGCTACCCAGAAGGTCGGCATGAACAATCCGGGGTTTGTCGCTAAAACGTTTAAACCCCCAAAGGTGCCCACCGCCGTGAGAATTAACCCACCACCCACATAGGGTAAAGCGTTAGCAATCACATTGGGGCCGAGGATGGCTTCATTTTTAGCTTCCCGTAAAGCTTGACGGAAGTTACTTGTACTGGTCATATCGTCCTTATGTAATTCACAATCAGAACACTATATTAGGGGTCGATGAGGGCTTTACAACCTTCACCTCCCATTCAGAACCGTGCGTGCGACTTTCACCGCACACGGCTCCTAGTCTAGCTGCCTGTTGTCATCAGAACATCCGGTTTCTTTTGAGTTGTAAGACCCATCGGTTGCCGTTTTAATATCGTGACAATGGCGATGTAATAATTGCAGGTTCTTATATTCATCTTTCCCTTCTAAAGATATGGGAAGAATATGGTCGATTTCTGCAATATCTTCCGGGGTGAAATATTGCCCACAGAAGTTACATTTACCTTTTTGCTTTTTCAGCAAAAATGCTACTCGTTTGGGTACATCAAAAGACGTTCCTTTTCTTGTACTCCAATATATCCAGTTTCCATCATAAGGTGATGCTTCAGGTCTTACAGTTACATGACGGGTAATAGGTGTTTCTGCATGGGTGAGTAGTCTATAACCATCTTTGGTTTCAAAACTCCATGCTATATTCCCGTTTTTTCTGAAATAGTTTTTCAGTTTCTTGTAGCTGGCTTTACCGCATCTGCTGACTGTCCATGCTCTTAATCTTAGCCATGTTATGTGGTCTAGTGAGGAGAAAATCTCTTTTGCGACCACTTTGGAATGGTAGTTACACCATCCTTTAATTATTGGGTTCAGGCGTTTGATTAATGCGTATTGGGGTGCAGTTCTGTGGGTTTTAATCACTTCCTTTACCTTATCCGCGTGAGCTTTAATTGCCTTCTTACTAGGTTTTATTAGGGTTTTAAAACCTAATGGTTTGGAGCTTCCTCCTGTTGTACCACTGTGGTGTTTACCAACTGGATATTGTCTAAAGTTCCATCCTAGAAAGTCAAATCCTGGTTTAACCTTTTCGTCATTGACCTCAATTTCTCTCAGTGTGTGACAAATTCGGGTTTTTGAAGGTTTAAGTTCTAAACCTATAGGTTTTAACCATTCTTCTATGGTAATTTGGCATTGTTGAATGACTTCTAATTGTGGGCTGATGACCACGAAGTCATCGGCATATCTGATGACCCTGGCATAATTCTTATTACCGTTTGTTCCTTTAGGAAAACGTTTTACAATTAGCCTAATCATTCCATCCAGTGCGATGTTAGCAAGTAAAGGACTGATGACCCCTCCTTGTGGAGTGCCTGTCTCTGTTGCTTCGAATATGCCGTTATCCATCACTCCAGCTTTTAACCATTGTCTGATTTGAGCTTTTATTATTGATGGACAATCAATTTTGGACAGTAGGTAATCATGATTAATCTGGTCAAAACACTTTGAGATGTCAG